>JAEZIU010000177.1 GCA_023436485.1 Bacillota bacterium
GTGTGAGGTCAAATTAAGTTTTTATTACCAAATCCTCCAAATCCGCTTATATCAAATAATTCAGGATTTTCGATATCTTACCATCTTTGACAAAAGCCCTTGGAATTCTTTTACCAACTATGCAAACAAATTCATAATTTATCATGCCTATTGTCTGCGCTACATCTTCAACCATGATATTATTTTGTCCCTGAGAACCAATTAATACAACCTCATCCCCTACTTCTACATTGCCTCCAATATCAGTAACATCTACCATACATTGATCCATGCATATCCTTCCAACTACAGGTGCATATTCACCGTGAATAAGTACCTTGCCCTTATTGCTAAGCATACGGGTGAAGCCGTCGGCATAGCCTATAGGTATTGTAGCAATCTTTGAAGTTCTGTTGGTTGTAAATATCCTGCCGTAGCTTATGGAGGTATTTTTTTCAACCTCCTTTACCATAATTACGTTTGCTTTAAGGGTCATAGCCGGTTTTAGCTCAATTTTTGCCTTGTCAACTTCCTCAGAAGGATACATGCCGTAAAGTATAATACCCGGTCTGACCATATCAAGATGCATCTCGGGGTATTCAATGATTGCCGCACTGTTTGCACAGTGCTTAACCGGAATATGTATTCCTATCCTCTGAAGCTCACTACAAATACTCATAAACCTTTCAAATTGAGTGTAGGTGTATTCCCTGTTTGTTTCATCGGCAGTGGCAAAATGTGTAAACAGCCCCTCAATTATGATATTGGGCAACCTACTTATATCAACAACGTTTTTTACTGCACTGTATCCCGGCAGAAATCCTATTCTGGACATTCCCGTGTCTATCTTTATATGGATTTTTACCTTCCTGCCCTGTCTGACCGCCTCATCTGACAAAGCCTGTGCCAACTCATGGCTGAATACCGACTGTGTTACATCATTTTCTATTATTTCATTGGCTCTTATAGGATCAGTGTACCCGAGAATTAGTATAGGAACCTCTATACCTGCTCTCCTTAACTGTATTGCCTCATCCAGCATTGATACCGCAAACCGTGATGCCCCGTTCTCAAGAAGGGTTTTTGCCACCTCCATTACTCCATGTCCATAAGCGTCTGCCTTGACTACTCCCATTATCTCAGCATTTTTGCTGGTAATTTTCCTTATTTCTCTAATATTGTGAGCAATATTATCAAGGCTTATTTCAGCCCATGCCCTATTTAATTTATATTCCATTTCTTTTGCCCCCACAAAACTTTATCTATATGTCTTTTATTATCTTTTAGTATATCCAAATAATGTTTCTTGAAAACATGTAATCAATTAAATTGTTTCAAGTATGGCATTGGGTATATTTTCTACTATATCCATTGCGTTAAGTCCGTATTCACCTTTCCAACGTGCAGCTATATCTCCCGCCAATCCGTGTAGATATACCCCTGCGATTGCAGCATTGGCGGATTCGGCTCCCTGTCCCACCAAGGACGCTATTATGCCTGTGAGTGAATCCCCGCTTCCGGCGGTGGCCATACCCGCATTTCCCGTAGAATTAATATATACATGCCCCTTTTTATCTGCAACAACTGTTCTTGCACCCTTTAGCACAACAGTAACACCCCATAATGCTGCAAACTTTTTTGCCACTTCAATGCGGTTATCCTGTATATACGAAATACTAAGGCCTGTAAGCCTTGCCATCTCGCCGGGATGTGGCGTTACAACAACCTGATTTTTGAAAACCCCAAACAGCTCAGTATTTTGGGAAATTATATTCAAAGCGTCGGCATCAAGAATGATAGGTAAATCAGTTGTCTCTGCCAACCTTTTTATTATATTATATAAACTTTTTTCAGTAGAAATACCCGGGCCTATAGCGGCAACATCACATTTTTTTAATAATTCAATTATCTCATTAAGATTTTCTTCACTGATTATGTCTCTGCTGTCAGCAAGATTGATCACTACTGCTTCGGGTACAACCGTTTGGCAAATATTTATAAGATTTGACGGTACAGCCATATATACAAGCCCTGAACCTGTACGAAGGCAAGCCTTGGCAGTAAGACAGCCGGAACCGGCCATACCGGTTGAGCCTGAAATAACCGCAACCTTGCCGCAGTTTCCTTTATTGTACTCTGCTTTTCTGGACGGAATCAAAGATTTGACAAATCCACGGTCAACCCATGTAGTTGTTTCACGGATACTTTCAAGTGCCTGTTCAGGCATACCTATACTCTCAACTACCAGTTCACCGGTATAGTCCGCCCCGGGATAAACGAGCTGTCCTATTTTAGGAAGCTGGAAGGTAACTGTTTTATCTGCCTTTATGCATGCCTCCGAGGTTCTGCCCGTGGCTGAATCAATACCTGAGGCAATATCTATAGAAATAGTATGGCGGGAGTATTTGTTTACGATATCTGCAACCTGCTTAATAGTTCCCTGGATTTCCCCTCTGAAGCCCGTTCCGAAAATACCGTCCAAAACCAACTCTGCTTTTTCAATATCATTGGAAAGCTCTTCTGTTGATGAATTGACACCTAAATATTTTACGGGTACGCCCATAGCCTCCAGTATATCAAAATTTATCTTTGCATCACCTGCAAAGGATTCCTTTTCAAAAAGGCAGTACATCTCTATTTTTTTACCCTCAACCCAAAGGTGCCTTGCTACTGCAAAAGCATCTCCCGCATTATTGCCTTTTCCTGCGATTATTACTGTGTGTATAGGTAAACAATGTTTCTTTTCCAGATATAAATTTACATGTTTCACTACTTTTAAAGCTGCGTTTTCCATAAGTACAATACCGGGCATCCCCATATTTTCAATGCAGTACTTATCAACTTTTCCCATGTCTTTTCCGGTAACAGCCTTCAAACCTAATCACCTGCTTTTTCCTATTTGCTAAAATAAATTTCATCCAACTTCTGCAGTTCATCTTTCCCAAGTAAATCATGGAAGTATGAATATGTATCTGAATAATCTTCTGCCAGAAGCTCTCTCTCCTCAATCATTTTCTTGAGGCTTTCTTTTGCTTCTGAAATTTGCTTGTCAAGTTCCGTAACCCTCATTTGATTTTCCCTTATAGAAAAGTATACCTGCTTTACAGTGTCCTCCAAAAGCTGTATATTTTCTTCCCTGATTTCTTTTGGGATATCCAGAAGCCTTTCTTCATTTTCTTCCATTTTCTTATTTATAGCTACTATGGATTTTTCACATTCCTGCATTTTAGTATGTGCTTCCTTGTTGTTTTTGTCAAAAACCTCTGTAGTAAGCTTAATAATACTGTCCAGACATTCTTTCTTTTTAATTGCAATTTCCTTGGATTCCGAAATTAATCGTGATTGTTCCTTCAGAAGTTCCTTTATTCTATTTTCACATTCTATTATATAATTGGTTTTTTCCATATTTTTAAAGAGTCCGTTCCACCTTTCATCAAGTGTAAGCAATGAAATGTCGTTTTTGAAAAGGACTTTTAAGTCAAAACCATGAACCTTATTCTTTTTGTTAAAAAAGTTCCACATTCTAAGCCTCCGCATAACTAAGCCTTATTCCTTAACTACAATGACCAAACATAATAAATTATACATCAATAGTTAGTTGAAAGGATTAATTTAGTATATTAATATATCGGAATAAACAGGAAAATATTTCACTTATTAATATATATTAATTTTATACTTACAGAAGTTGTTCTACACCCGCTTTAAATTTGACATTGAAAAATGGAAATGTTAAACTATTGTAGTGTCAAAATATTGTCAAGACTCGTTTTTGGAGTATTTTTACATTCAAGTTTGATGTTTATTTTTTTAACAATAAGGGAAGTGATTGTCATTAACAACAAGAAAAAAATATGTATTATCGGTCTTGGTTATATCGGTCTGCCAACTGCAGCTATGTTTGCAACACACGGACACTGTATTGTAGGCGTTGACGTAAAAAAAGAAGTTGTTGATTCACTAAACCAGGGAAGGATAATCATTGAGGAACCTTATCTGGACATTATGGTACAGGCAGCTGTAACATCAGGAAATTTGAGAGCACAGCTTACTCCCGAAGAAGCTGATGTTTTTATTATATCGGTACCGACACCAATTAATGCTGACAAAACAGCAGATATGAGGTTTGTACGCTCGGCAACCGAATCTATCGTGCCTTATCTGCGCGAAGGCAATGTTGTAATATTGGAATCTACATCACCGCCGGGAACTGTTGAAGGTCTTATGATTCCTATTCTAAAGGAATCAGGTCTTGAAATAGGAACTCAGCTTTTGGTTGCACATTCACCTGAGCGTGTTTTACCGGGAAAAATTTTGGTTGAGCTTGTAGAAAACAATAGAATTGTCGGAGGTATAAATGCGGCATCCAGCGAAGCCGTACGTGATCTTTACAGAACCTTTGTAAAGGGAGAAATTTTCCTTACCGACGCTACAACCGCTGAAATGTGCAAGCTCATGGAAAATACATTCAGAGACGTTAATATTGCTCTGGCTAATGAACTTGCAAAGCTATGCGAAAAAATGGGGATAAATGCATGGGATGTTATTAAGTATTCAAACAAACACCCCAGGGTTAACCTTCACCAACCGGGCCCCGGCGTTGGAGGACACTGCCTTGCAGTTGACCCTTGGTTTATTGTTGAAAAGGAACCTGAGCTTGCAAAGATAATCAAACTCAGCAGAACAACCAACGATAGTATGCCCCATCACGTATACAATCGTTCAAAGAGTATTCTTTCAGAGGTTGACGGAATTAAAAAGGTAATAATACTCGGTGCAACCTACAAGCCAAATATCGATGATATGCGCGAAAGCCCTGTTATGGAACTTGTTGATTTATTTAAACAGGATGAAAACTTCGATGTTTGTATTTATGATCCGCATATAGCTTCACATGAGCTTATTTGCAACGATCTGGAAGAAGCCGTAAGCGGAGGTCATCTGATTGTACTTGGTGTTAATCATGATGAGTTTGCTAAAATTAATTTTTCAAAGCTGCAACCGTTGATGGCAAAAGCCAACATATTTGATACAAGAAACTTCTATGACAGATCGGCGTTGATAGCAGCAGGCTTCAATTTTTATTTGCTTGGAGCATAAAAACAACAGACTGCCCTTCGGTTTTTAGGCTCCGGAGGGCTTTTCTTAATTTGAAAGGATTCCCATGAAAAAAGTACTTATGATTGCACACCAGTTTCCTCCTATTGGGGGCTCAGGTGTACAAAGAACTGTAAAATTTGTTAAATATCTGAGAAGTTTTGATTTTGAACCCGTAATACTGACTAGGGATGCCTCATCAGCCGCTTTAAAGGATGAAACACTTTTATCGGATATTCCTCAAGGGATAAAAGTTATCAGAACAAAAGCTTATGATTTCGCTGCTCTCCCGGGAATATTCAAATACTTTGGGAAAGTGGTAAACAAGCTTCTGATACCTGATTCAGAGAGAGTGTGGCAGCATTTTGCTCGTAAACAGGCATTGGCTGCAGTGAAGGAAAATAATATAGATGTTATATATACCACTTCTGCTCCTTACAGTGATCATCTTCTTGGTGTATATCTGAAAAAGCACTTCCCGGAAATTCCTCTGGTTTGCGATTTCAGAGACGAATGGACAAATAACCCTTATCATGTCAGGAAGGGGTTAAGGGCAAAAATCGAACGCAACCAGGAAAAAATGGTTCTCAAGTACGCTGATTGTCTAATTACCAATACTCCTGTAATGCTTTCAAACTTTTTGAGGGACAACCCTGAAACTAAAAGTAAATTTTATGTTATACCAAACGGCTATGACGATGAGGATTTTGCAGGTATGGAGGATATTGTACCTTCAAACGACAAGTTTACACTGACCTATACAGGTCTGTTATATGGTAAGAGAAAGCCTGACAATTTCTTTGAAGCTCTCAAAAGAGCTATTGACGATGGAAGTGTGGACAAGTCCAAAATAAATGTAAGGCTCATAGGAAATTATAAAGTTGATCAGCTTAAAGCAGTTATTGACAGCTATAAATTAAACGGAATTGTTTCACTTATGCCATACATGAAGCACAGGGAATGTCTTGTGGAACTCATCAAATCTGACGCCCTTCTGCTTATAGAACCGTCAGGCCCCGGTGCTGAAGCTTTTTATACCGGAAAGGTTTTCGAGTACATGAATACCAAGCGGCCCATACTGGCATCAATTCCAGAGCATGGTGCTGCAGCACAGCTTATAACAGATACAAAAACCGGTTTGGTTTCAGACTTTAATGATATCGAAACTACCAAAAAGAACCTTATTGAACTTTATAATTGCTGGACTAAAGGCTCGACCCCTATAAATCCGGTAATTGCTGAGGTCAAGAAGTTTGAGAGAAAAGAGCTTACAAAAGCACTGGTAAAAGTATTAAACAATTCATTTACAAAGTAACTTGGAGGATTTTAACATGAAACTAATTGATGAAAAAGGCAGATTATTCGGAAAGGTTAACCTTATTGATCTTGTAGTTGTTTTACTGGTTCTATTATTGGTAGCCGCAGTAGGATACAAAGTTTTTAGCCCGAAAATAGCTGCTTCCCCAACAGCACAGGGAGAAGTAACTGCAGTTGTAAAATGTACCTTTAGAACAGATGCAGTTATTAGTCAGGTTAAGGCAGGACAACAGCTTGTTTTTGGCACTGACTACATTCAAAATGCAACCATTGCAGAAGTTAAAGCCGTACCCTCCGATTATCTGACAACAGATGCACAGGGTAAGGTTCATATGGAGAAGCATCCAACTTTAAAGGATCTATATATAACAGTAAAGGCAAACGTCAATACAAATGCAGCAATATTAAAGGTCGGTACACAGGATCTTTGTCTTGGTAAGAAATTTACAGTGAAGACCCAAACTATTGAAATGGACGGAAACGTTGAAAGGGTCACTATCTCCAAATAATCAGTTAACTTAATTTGAACAGGTGGTGATATATATGGAACAACTTACCAGTACAAGTATTATTTTTAGAACAGCAGATGGCTTAACTCGCTGGTTTAAAGCTTCAGTTTTATTTAGTGTAATGTGTGTTATATTTGAATGGTGCAGAAACAGCCAGATAAATCGCTTCATTTCGTGGTATCTGGGGAGAGATTCTTCTTTGAAGTATTCTGTAACCTACAGGGTTTGTTCACGGATCTTCGGATTATTTGACAGGCTTTGGGACAAGCTATGTGACTTTAGTGCAAATTGCGGAAATTCCAGTGCTTTTATTTCCTTTATAAGGAATGCTTTTTCAGGCTCCGGTTGTTTTGTCTCCTTCTCCTTTATGATAATGTTTTTCAGCATAGGATTTGGGGTAACAACCTTGGCTCTAGGAACATTTAACACGATTAAGGTTGCCTTTGTTATTTTGGGAATAGCCGTGTCCCTGCTGCTTTTACCAGGCAGGAGAAAATGGAAGGCCTGCCTTGAAAACAGCATGTTATGGCACTTTGTACAATACATTTTTGATTAAAAAGTCGGTTAGGATAAACAAATACTATGAATAAAAAAACTGCTGTAATATTATTGATATTGGGATTGCTGGCAGGGGTGTGCGGAGCTTTTGCACCGACCTTTCTGCTGGTTGCAGTTATTGCAGGCGTAATATTTACTGTCGCAATGATGTTTGATTACTCAAAATTCCTATATGTTTTGGGGTTTTATGTGTTAATTGACTACGTATTAAGGTATGTCATATCAAGTGCTTTGCTTGCAAGCTTTTGGGATGAACTGCTGTTTGTTTTTGCACTGTGTCTGTGGCTGTACAAATGGGTGGTTTACCGTAAGCAGGATGGCTATGTTGCAACACCTTTAGATATACCTCTTGTATTTTTTGTTGTTATCTCTATATGTCTGGTTCTTGTTAATTCACCTGTAATGCAAATCGGAATTGCAGGTTTCAGACAGGTTGTACAGCAGATGCTTTGGTATTTCGTTGTTGCACAGCTGGCAACTTCAAGTAAGAACATAAGATGGTTTCTGTACATTTTGGTGTTTATCGGTGGAATTTTAGGACTACATGGAATATACCAATATGTTACACATGCAGAAATGCCATCTTACTGGGTTGACAGACTTGAATCTGGGATAACAACAAGAGTTTTCTCTATAATAGGAAGCCCTAATATTCTGGGAAGCCTTATGGTATTGCTGATACCCGTTTCAATTTCCTTTGTTTTCAGTGAAAGGAAAATTTTTAAGAAAATCGTATTTATCGGAATAACCCTTGCAATGTCAGCAACTCTTATATTTACATCCTCAAGATCTGCCTGGATTGGCTTTGTGGTAGCAATGGGAGTGTATTTCTGGCTTAAAGATAAAAGGCTTATTTTACTTCTGGCTCTGCTGGTTGTTGCCGCATATTTTGCAGTACCTACCATTGCACACAGAGTAAACTATTTGTTAAGTCCTCAATACATGGTAAGCAGTGCTGCCGGTGGACGAATCGCAAGATGGTCAATAGGTATTGCAGAACTAAAACAGCATCCATGGTTCGGCCTTGGACTTGGACAATTCGGTGGTGCAGTTGCTCAGAACTTTAAGATTCCTGGTGCATTCTACGTTGACAGTTATTTCTTAAAGATTGCTGTTGAAATGGGTCTTGTAGGCTTTGCATCATTCTGTATTCTAATATATAACGCTTTGGCATGGGGTATTCGTGCAGTTAAGAGAACTGCCGACCGTCAAAGTCTCAGTATGGCACAGGGTGTTTTTGCAGGAATGGTTGGCGTTGTGGTTCCAAACTTTGTTGAAAATGTGTTTGAGGTTCCAATGATGACAGCTTATTTCTGGATGTTTGCAGCCGTCCTTATAGCTCTTGGCTTCACAATTCCTAATCAGGGATTGAAACGCCTTAACGTTGGAAGTATAAGATAGCTGAGTTAGTGAAGTATAGAAGCCGTTTACCTTGATAAAGGGTAAACGGCTTTTGTTTTAGAACTTATTTTTCAAATAGAACTTTTATTTCTTAATTGCTTTCTGTAACTTTATAGTTTACTTCACTTTGGGCAACAGACCATCCACTGGCTGGCTCAGAATAATTGTGAGGTAGAAGTGGCCCTATAAAATTAGGATCAGTTTGACTATATGTACTTCTCCAAGTGACTGTACCTCCAGAGCTAACTCCTGCCAAATACTTGGTGATTGTTGCCAATTTTCCTACTGGTACAGATGTTGTAAATTCTACTGTAGTACTGGAGGTTGTAGTCTTACTTACACCCGCTGTTAATCCAATTGATGCAGATATCTTAGAGAAAAAAGCAACTTTAAATTCTGCATTTGCAGTTACGTTAGCTGTAAAAGATCCATTAGTTGTAACTGTTTCCTGTTGCACATACTTTAATGTTATAGGTGATGATGTTGAATTACGAAGGGAAACACTTCCTACCCTGTAATGATAAGCATCCTTCCTAATACTTGTTTGATTGTAGCTTACAAAGTCTTCTCCTTTAACATATGCAAATGTCGGTTGTAAACTTAATACAGAAATACTTGCGATCATAGCCAATGATAATAACTTCCTCTTTGTATTTTTAAGCATTGTTTCCTATTGTGTTAATATTTGTAGTTAGAAAAATTTATTAACACATATGTTAATAAGAGTAAATAAAGTAATTATATTGTAAACTACTTTGCTGGTACATAGTCTTTTAAAAAATCAACTAGAGATAGAGTACAGTCTTTAATTATATTAGTATCTACAGCTTTTTGATTAACATTTGTAAATAATGTTACCTTTAGTAATATATTTTTATAAGAAAGGATACTATCATCAAAATGCTTAATTATATCGCTATTTACTAAATCAGATGGTAAGTTCATATATACCAAGTCATTTCCAACAGAACTATTTAGGTATATTATGGAAATACTTAAAATACTATTTTTATTATCTTTATAAGTTAATGTTCTTTGAGTGCTATCAGCTGTTTGTTGTCCATCCAATGTAAGATATGTTCTTTTATTAAAAGATGCTTTTTTATCTATTGCAATTAAATCAACTTTTTTGAGTTCATTATCTACTTTTATAAAGTTTTCTAGGGTAAAATCACTATAAATTTTATTAATTAAACCTACATACTGCATATATGTTAAATTTGTTGAATCAATGTTTTTATTGGTTGAATTAGAGCAACCTTGAATTAATAAAGTTATAAAAATTATCAGTAATACAGTTGAAAAACGTACTTTTTTTATCATAAGTAATAAATCCTCCAAAAGTTAGATTAAAAGTATAATCATACACAATATGTTAATATGAGGCAATAAGTTGATAAAAAAATGCCATAATATTATTTATACCTTATATCTCATATCTCATATCTCTTTCCTGCTTCAAGAAAACCTGTCCCAAGGACTATCAGCAGCGGTATAACAGGCATGTGGTATCTGGATTGAACCTCCAGAAATGTGTATGAAAGCAGCAGTCCACCAAATATCATTAATATTATCAGGGAATCATACCGTTTCTCCTTCAATGTGTATAAGCAAGTACACACAGCCATAAGAATAATCAGAATATAAAATAACTGAGATACTCCATAAAATATCCTCGGATGTGACTTTACACCATCCTCAGCTTTTGAGTCCTGTGAAGATATTGTACTCCAGTAATACCCGTAATTTTCATTTCCCCATTGTATTTCAAATTTTCTAAGTGCAAGTTTTGCAAAACCAACGGGGTCGCCTTTTATTCTACTAAAGGCTATGTCCTTGGCTTCCTTCTGAACCTTTTCAAAATCAAAGTTGTTCTTTTTGATTATTGAAAAATCTTCATTATTAAACATTCCATCAGCTTTATTATTTGTCCCGATCATCAGATTAAAACCTGAATCCGATTTAGTAATATCAACACCTGTTGCCTTTTGTATTGGTAAATTTATAAGATTAACAACTGCAAAATATACCGCTATGAAAAGCACTATTGATTTAATACTCAATGCTAAACTGGTAAAGTTATCAGCTCTGTAGCGTTTGTACAGTAGTATGAACACGGCAAAAACAGGCAGCATAATCATTGCCATGGGTCTTATTAGCTGAGCTAATGCCGTAATTAAACCCACTCCCAGCAA
>JAEZIU010000192.1 GCA_023436485.1 Bacillota bacterium
CTGTATGCAGAGGAGGTAAATATGAGGTTCGGATATTTTGATCGACAGAACAGAGAGTATGTTGTTACAAGGCCTGATACACCAACGCCATGGATTAATTACATAGGCAGCGGAAATTACGGGGGAATAGTTTCCAATACAGGAGGAGGGTACAGTTTTCATAAGGACCCTCAGAACCGCAGGGTAACGCGATACAGATACAATAATATACCTATGGACAGACCGGGAAGGTATATTTATATAAGGAATAAGGACACAGGGGAGTACTGGAATCCCGGATACCAACCAGTTCAAAAAAAGTTAGACAGTTACAGCTGCCGTCACGGACTTGGCTATACTGTTCTGACCGGCGAATATGAAGGGGTTATAGGGGAGGTTACATATTTTGTACCCGACGATAAGAATTTTGAATTATGGTTTGTAAAAGTATCCAATACTCGTAGTATTAAGCAGAATCTTCAAATTTTTGCTTATTCGGAATTTTGTTTTTGGGATGCAATCATGGATCAGCAAAATGTTGACTGGGTTCAGCAGATTAATCAGGGTAGGTTCAATGATGGAATTATAACCTACCATCCTCATCACATTAAAGACAATGCTGCTTTTTTTGCAACAGGTGAAAAAGTAAGCAGCTTTGATACCAATCTGGAATCTTTTATAGGAAAGTATAGATCCGAAAGCAACCCTATTGCCGTAGAACAGGGCGGCTGCAGTAATTCTGTATCCTACAGGACAAACGGAGTAGGAGCCTTTTGTATCGATTGTGAACTTGGCCCCAATGAAGAGCGTGAGTTGGTTTTTGTACTTGGGTTTGCAGAGGAAAAATCAGAGATAAAAAATGACATAAAGGCATACCTGCAGCCTGAAAATGCAAAGGCGGCTTTCAGCAGACTACAGAGTTCTTGGGGTGATTTTATATCCAAGCTCAGTGTTGAAACACCTGATGAGGATATGAATCTTTTTGTAAACATATGGAATCAGTACCAATGCAAAACAACCTTTAACTGGTCAAGATTTGTTTCACTGTATCAATTGGGCCTTGGAAGAGGTATGGGTATCAGAGACAGCGCCCAGGATGCACTGGGGGTAATGCACACTATACCTGCTGAAGCAAAAGAGCTTATTATAAAGCTTCTCAAATGCCAGTACACAGACGGAAGGGCATATCATTTGTTTTTCCCTCTTACAGGGGAAGGTGGACAAGGTGATGCACCTGTTAAGAAATTTGACTGGTATTCCGATGACCATTTATGGCTGATACTTGCTGTAAATGCGTATATAAAGGAAACGGGAGATTTTGATTTCCTTAACATGGAGATTCCGTATAACGATAAAATTACCTCTCAGACTGTAATGCAGCACCTTGATATGGCCTTGGAATTTACAAATAATAACCGTGGTCCTCATAGTATTGCTTTGGCAGGCCGTGCTGACTGGAATGACACACTTAACCTTGATACAGGTAAGGGAGTTGCTGAAAGCGTATTTACATCAATGCTTTATTGTCGAGCATTAATAGAAATGATTGAAATACTGGAATTCTTAAAAAAGACGGATATGATAGGAAAATATTCTAACATGTATGAGGATATGAAGAAGGCCATAAATGATACATGTTGGGATGGGGAATGGTACAAAAGAGCTTTTGATGATAACAGTCAGCCTCTTGGCTCAAAGGAAAATAAGTTCGGCAAAATATTTATAAATTCTCAATCATGGGCAGTTTTAAGCAAAGTAGCTGAAAACGGAAGAGAAGAGCAGTCAATGGAATCCGTTGAAAAGTATCTGAATTCAAAGTACGGCATAGTAACCATGTATCCTTCCTACACGGAGCATGACACCACAAAAGGCGGAGTAACCACATATCCTCCGGGAGCGAAAGAGAATGGAGGGATTTTCCTTCACACAAATCCTTGGGTAATGATTTCAGAAGTAATGCTTGGCCACGGAGACAAGGCATTTATGTATTACAATCAGATTTTGCCGGGCAAAAGGAATGATGATGCGGAGCTTTATGAGGTGGAGCCTTACGTATACTGCCAGAATATTCTGGGCAAAGAGCATCCTCAGTTTGGTATAGGCAGAAATTCCTGGCTTTCAGGAACGGCTGCATGGAATATGGTAGCTTCCAGCCAGTACATACTAGGGATAAGGGCAAACTATGAGTCACTGACGGTTGATCCGTGTATTCCTTCAAGTTGGAAAGGTTTTAAAGCTACAAGAGTATTCAGGGGTGCAACCTATAATATAGAAGTACAAAATCCAAACAGGGTTTGTTCAGGAATAGCAAAGATAATTGTAGACGGCGTTGAAGGGGAAAAGATACCTGTATTTGAGGCCGGAACAGAGCACAATGTAGTTATTGTAATGAAATAAGATAAGTAAAAGGGAGCTGTTGCAACACATAAAGTTTTTCTGTTTTAACACTGGTACTCCCGTATAAAGTTGTATCAATGATTGCTTCCAAGATATTTGCAAAAGTTTATAGCGGCTCAGCTTAGGATATTTTACCGTCGCTCACATTCATCGTCCGTGATTCATTGTGTCGATAAAACCTATATCGTATAGGTTTTCCGGTAGAATATCCGTGTTCAACCATAAACAACTGCAAATATCTTTAACCAAGCTTCCATTGATAAAATTTATACTCCTGAGTACAGGTTAACATAGATTAAACTTAATATTGCAATAACTCCCTTTGTTATTTTCTTTCTTTTGAGCAGAATCCGTAAATCAAAACAAATAATGAAATAATGAATTGAACCACAAGAAAAAGCTTAATGGTTGGATTTATATAACTTAAAATTCCCCCGAGGCCTTCACCGTATGTCCTGGGCATTATGTTTGAATCATGTAATGTTATTAATATCATCAATTCAAATATACAAACAAACAATAGGATAATACCGAATTTTACCATAGATAATCCGGTTTGGGATATTCTATTTACATGTTGGGGAAGATCAGCTAGTTCCACAAGGTCTATATGACAGTCACTGCACTGTGTATAACCTTTTTCATATTCTACTTTACATATTGGACAAATCATTATTTCAACCTCCTATAATGCTTATATTTCTATGGATGATATAAGGTCTTCCTTTTTGCTTTCATTATCGGAGAGTTTTTTCTTTAATTCCTTTCTGTTGGTTTCAAGAATTCTCAATGTTTTATTTATTTTATCCATAATATTTCTTAGACTTTCAGCATCGTTTCGTATTTTATCCCGTACTTTTAAGTCTGTAAAGATATTATCAAACCAAAAATCAACAGCCCTGGTAGTAGAGTCAATTTCGGAAGAAAGATACGAAGCCTGCAGATTCACATCCTGCAGTTCATTCTCAAAAACCTTAACTTTCGAGTTCAATATATTGAAATTTCTTTGGGCTTCTTCAATGTGGTTATATTTTGCCGAATGAGTTAAAATCCCCCCATCTAGCCATACATCGAGAGTAGCCAGGTCTTCTGCCTTATTAAGATGCTCCATGGCGTTATTAGCTGTAATCAACACATTGTTACCTGCCCTGATAGCTTCTTCTGCTTCAACCAACTGTCCGGAAAGGACTTCATACTCTTGAGTAATCTCCATATACATTTTATATGATTCTGCTGAAATATTGTTTTTTATTGATTCCTCACGTTTTGCCAATTCATTCTCTACTGAGGACTTCAAATCATAGAGCTCAGACAGTCTTCCATTAAGTTCTAATTTTTGTTCATTCAAAACTTTTACATTTTCGGTAGCGCTGTCATACTCCAATTTTGCGGCAAGCATTTCCTGAGTTTCCTTATTCATTTTACCCTCATATTTTCCAAGAAGCTTTCGTAAGGAATTTGCAAGGGAATCTTTTTTTATATTCTCCACATCCAGAGATTCAGCTTCAAATTTATGGAGCAAAGTATTCACATTGGTTTCAGCCTCTTTTATTTTTTTCTGAAGATAATCCATTCTGAATTCAAATGTGGGAAGCACTGCGAGACGGTCTTTTATTTCCTGTAACTGCTTGTTGTCCATGTTAATCCCCCCTATTTTATTAGTATAAAGAACCATATTCTGAATTTTTAGGTAATATGTATTGGCGGTATGCCGGTTACATATATTATTTTCTTTAATACATTTTCATTTTCCTCATAATAACCGCTGTCCCTCAGGACAATTAAACTGGTTCCGTAGTCTATAAGTCCTCTTGAAATAATAGTGCCTTTTCGTATGAGAATACCGTCAACCTCTAATATGTTTTTCCAGAACTGCTTTGATCTTCGCAAATCTATCTCTTTGCCGTTTTTGAACCTCAAAATATAGTGAAGGTCAACTTTTGAGGTGGATTTTCTGTTGTATGAACAGTAAACTTCAGCATTATTTACATCATTCCAACTATATGTCCGGGCTTTATTAAAAAAGCCTTCGTCGTATATTATCTCATTGTCACTAACTTTTGCATATGTAGAAAACAGCTGGGTTACTATTATTAAAAAAATAACAGAAATAACCAGCAATAATTTCTTAATGCCCAGTCTTGATATGGTTTTATATATTATAGGAGGATAAAAACCTGCTTCTTTACGAGAAATAATTATACTAAATATAGAAAAACCATATAAAAAAAATACCCATTTCAGAAATCCTGAACTAACAAACAGTAAATCTCCCGTTGACATAAATGTTTTTTGTTGAATAAAAATAAAAAGATTGTAAAGAATAATTAAAATTAAAGAAATCGGTGCACCTGTGAAAACACATTTTAATATAAAGCTAAATTTTTTTGCAGCATCCATGAAAACCTCATAAATTATAAAATATTTCCCATCCATTATATAATCTGGAAAAGCTGTAGTCAAATAGAAACAAGCAAATTTGTGCCTTGATTGTTTTGTACTAAGTTGCTATAATACCTTTATATGAGAGGTTTTGAAATTATAATCCAATAGCAATGATGGAGAAAAGTAGGCGAGAGACGAATATTCCAGAGAGAAGGTATCATCGGCTGAAAGTACCTTTACTATACGACTTGCCCAAGTTCCCTCCGAAGCTGCAGCTTTGAAACTTGATATGATATTTTATCATTTGTAGAGGCTGCCGGTTAAAACCGTTATATTTACAAAGAGTCCGGGTAAGTTTATCCGGAAATTCGGGTGGTACCGCGAAGATATCCTTCGTCCCTTTATTGGGGCGGGGGTTTTTATTTTGTGACAGTAAGTAATGAAAGGAGATAATATTAGTGATTGAAAAAATCAGTAAGTTAAGAGATACTGCCATCGGTAGGATCAAGGAAGCCGTCAGCAGTGCAGAGGTAGAAGAACTCAGAGTAAAGCTGCTGGGCAAAAAAGGTGAATTGACTGAAATGCTAAAAGACCTCAAAAATATGGATATTGAGGAAAGAAAGCAGTTCGGACAGGAAGCAAATGCATTGAAAAACGAATTAACTGAGATAATTGAAGGAAAATTCAAGGAGCTTAGTGCAAATGACGTTAAGAAGTCTTTGTCAAGTGGTTCAAACTTTGACATTTCTTTGCCGGGTACTAACTTCAAGCTTGGTTCTTTGCACCCTGTAACTATTGTACAAAAGGAAATAGAAAGAATATTTACGGGAATGGGCTTCAATATAGTTGATGGTCCTGAGGCAGAAGAAGAATTCTTCAATTTTGAAGCATTAAATATACCAAAGCACCATCCAGCAAGAGACATGCAGGACACATACTGGTTGGAAAACGGTTCTTTGCTGAGAACACATACATCCCCATGCCAGGTTAGAGCAATGCAGAAGTACGGGGCACCCCTTAAGGTAATTGCTCCGGGAAGATGTTTCAGAAATGAAAGCACTGATGCTTCACATGAAAACACATTCTTCCAGTTGGAAGGAATGATGATTGATAAAAACGTGTCAATTGCAAATCTCATTTATGTTATGAAGCTGCTTTTGTCAGAAGTATTTCAGAGAGACGTTAAAATAAGGCTTAGACCGGGGTTTTTCCCATTCGTTGAACCGGGCTTTGAACTTGACTTGAACTGTATGATCTGTGGCGGAAAAGGCTGTCCTACTTGTAAGCATTCAGGCTGGATAGAATTACTGCCTTGTGGAATGGTTCATCCCAATGTACTCCGTTACGGTGGCATTGACCCTGAGGAATATACAGGTTTTGCATTCGGACTTGGACTTACAAGACTTGCAATGATGAAATATGGAATAAGCGATATCCGTGTTCTTAATTCAGGTGATTTAAGAGCTATGGAACAATTTTTGGTAAGATAGGAGGGATAAAGGTTGAAAATATCATTAAACTGGATTAAAGATTATGTTGATTTAGAAGGCATTGATATAAAAGAATTATGGTACAGGTTTACTATGTCCACAGCAGAGGTTGAAGATGTGGAGTTTGTGGGACAGGACATAAAGAACGTTGTTGTCGCAAAGGTTTTAAGTGTAGTTCCCCATCCTGAGTCCAAAAAGCTGAAAATTACACAGGTAGATTCCGGGGATGGCGTAATTCAAATTGTTTGCGGAGCTCCTAATGTAGCCGAAGGAATTCTGGTGCCTTTGGTAAAAATCGGTGGTTCTGTAAATAAAATACCAAAGATAGGAAAAGCAAAGCTTGTGGGAGTTGAAAGCTTTGGTATGCTGTGTTCTGCTTCAGAGTTGGGAATTAGTGATGATCATAGCGGACTTTTGGTTCTGGACGGTGATTATGCACCGGGTACTGATATTAAATCAATAATTGATATCGATGATGTAATAGTTGAGATAGACAACAAGTCCCTTACTAACAGGCCTGACCTGTGGGGACACTATGGAATTGCCCGTGAGATTGCGGCTATTTACGGCAGAGAGTTAAAACCAATGAACCTTGATAGTTTGGCCGGTTCTGAGGATAAGTCCAAACTAGATATAACTGTTGAAGACACAGAGAAATGTCTCAGATACTCAGGACTTAAAATGGATGGCGTTAAGAAACTTGAAACTCCGTTGAATATGAAGGTAAGACTTTTCTACTGCGGAATGAGATCAATATCTCCTTTGGTTGATTTAACCAACTACCTTATGCTTGAAATGGGACAGCCTATGCATGCATTTGACAGCAGACAGGTTGAAAGCGGAATAGTTGTCCGCTCCACAAAAGAAACTACTCCATTTAAAACTCTGGATGGAATTGAGAGAAAGCTACCGGAGGATGTACTGCTTATTTGTACAAAGGAGCGTCCTGTTGCAATAGCTGGAATAATGGGTGGGGAAAATTCAGAGGTACTGGAAGATACCACATCAATATTACTGGAATCTGCTACTTTTGAGGGTTCATCAACCAGAAAAAGTTCAACAAAAATAGGACTTCGTACAGAAGCAAGTGCAAGATACGAAAAAATGCTTGACCCGAATATGACAGTTCAGGCAATTCAAAGGTTTGTAAAACTCCTTCGTGATATGCAGCCTGACATACAGTTTGCATCAGCTCTGACAGATGTTTATTGTAATAAGCTTGAACCAATTGATATAGAAATTACAAAGCCATATATCGACAAATATATCGGCAATACCCTGACTACTGAAAAAATGGTTGAGATACTCAGGGCATTGGAATTCAAGGTTGACGTGGATGGAGATACTTTCAGAATAAATGTTCCTACCTTCAGAGCAACAAAGGATATAACTATGAAGGTAGATATAATAGAAGAAATAACAAGAGTCTTCGGTTACGACAACATTCAGCCTCAGACGTTGGACATAGCACTAAAGCCGCTGCAGTACAACGAAGAAAGACTTCTTGACCACAAGGTGAAGGAACTGCTTTCCGAAAGAGTCGGTGCTTCCGAAGTTAACAGCTATATATGGTATGACAATACTTTCAATTCAAAAGCAGGTATTGAAACAAATGCACAGGTTAAGGTTCTGAACCCTCAGGCTCAGGATTCCAATACCTTGAGAGACAGTATGGTTCCGGGAATGCTTTCATTTGCTGAAAAAAATGAAAA
Organism: Bacillota bacterium; assembly: GCA_023436485.1. GTDB lineage: Bacteria > Bacillota > Clostridia > Acetivibrionales > DSM-1351 > Ruminiclostridium. The sequence goes on from JAEZIU010000192.1 coordinate 7,964, forward strand.
GACATATGACGATTTTTCATTGTTTGAGATCGGAAGTGTATTTAAGGCTGCAACCTCAAAGGAAAAGTGCGAACAACATAAGAATATATGTGTTTTGGTTGCCAGCAAGGTTAAAAGTGAAGACGAGCTTTTCTATGAATTGAAAGGAATACTTTCATTTATCGTTAAAACAGTAAAGAATATTGATCTTGAATTTGCAGCATGTACAAGCGGACAAAACTGGGTTCATCCTATGAAGTCAGTTGATGTCAGCTACAACGGGAACTTGATGGGATACATTACTGTAGTTCACCCGATGATTAAGAAGAACATTGGTAAAAAGCTTAACGTTGCAGTGTTTGAGATAAACAGGGATGTTCTCCAAAGTATTGAACAGAAACTGGTTAAATACAAGGAACCGTCCAAATACCCGGAAGTTCTCCTTGACTACAGCTTCCTGGTTGACAACAATGTAACATTTGACAAGCTGATGCAGGATATCAGAGGCTTCAAGTCAAAGCTACTAAACGGTTTTGAATTTGTAACCATATACAATGGGAAAGGCTTGCCGGAAGGAAAGAAGAGTATGACCTTCAGGTTTGTAATTGGCTCAGTGGAAAAAACTCTTTCCAGTGAGGATATAAACGAATTCTCAAAGAGCCTGCTGGAATATATGGCGGGAATGGGTTACAACCTCAGGTAAGATACAGGAGAATAAGCACACCGGCAAAAGACCCAATACATTGTTTTTTACCGGTGTGTTTATTTTTTATTTATGCCATTTATTCTTGATTTTTCAACTGACTTTCATAGGCTTCGATCATTCTCTTAACCATCTGTCCACCAATAGGGCCGCCTTCAGAGCCGTTCTGTCTTGATGTTAAATCTCCCTTGTAGTGGTCGTTATTCTCTTTTGTAAACTGTGTCCTGCCAATTTCAGCGGCACATTCCATTTTGAACCTTGTAAGAGCCTCTCTGCTGTCTTCCACAAGTGGTGTTTTAGGTCTCGACATAATAATTCTCCTTTTTGTTCATATTATTAACGGAAACATTCCGTTTAAATGTATTTTTGTCAACATTACTGATTTTGTTACATGTAAATATTACTCGAATTGGTTCAAAGAACATTTTATTAAATCACAAAAAAAGGAAATATAACTTTTATTTGCTAGTACCTAATGTTATACTAGTAAAGATAAAATTCTTAAGCAAAAGAGCAATTTAGGAGGGTACTTATGGAAAGAGTAACATTTGACAGCTCCAAAGCTTCAGGCTTTGTAAGCGATTACGAGATTAACTATTTTGAAGGCTACGTAGAACAGGCACATAAAATG
>JAEZIU010000326.1 GCA_023436485.1 Bacillota bacterium
CGACCACCTGCGGGTATAAAAGCGATTTTACAATGCAAAAAATGTAATAAAAAAACACGCTACTTAAATGCGTGCCGACACATAACTGCATATATACACGATATAGGTTGCTCGAAAGAAGCTGCACAGAAATATCAATTAAATATACTGTGCCAGTATTTAATTAATAGAAAAGCACCTCAACATTTTTTACAGACATTATAACAACTCCTTTCATTCTTATTTTACTTACATTTCCAATTATACAAGGCATCTTACTAATTGTCAATTGAGTCTTAAATTAGATTCTTAACAATAAAAAATTTAAAAGGGGTATAAGGTTAATTCCATGTATACCCCTTTTTGTGGAGGATGTATTGTTTTATTTGAAAATATTTTTACTTATGTACCTGTCACCACGGTCAGGGAATATAACTACTATATTTGCATTTTCAATTTTCTCCGATATAACTTTTGCAGCATACATTGCAGCCCCTGAAGAAGTTCCTGCAAGCAAACCCTCTTGTTTAGCAAGGAATTTTACCTGTTCAAGTGCCTGACTGTCGTTGACTTTTATTACTTCATCAATGAGTGAAGAGTCCATGGTTTCAGGCATAAACGTATTTCCTATTCCTTCTATTGAATAACACCCGGGTAATCCTCCGCCCATTGTGGAACCCACGGGGTCAGCAAGTATCCCCTTTATGTTTTTATTTTGCTTCTTCAAGTACTTCATTACTCCTGATATAGTACCGCCACTACCTGCTCCGGCCACTACATAGTCTATCTTTCCGTCAAGATCATTATATATTTCAGGTCCCGTAGCTTCATAGTGAATCTTCGGATTTACCGGATTGGTAAATTGACTAAGGCATACAGAATTCTTTACCTCTGCCAGCAGTTCCTCTACTTTTTCAAATGCACCGTTCATTCCCTTTTCAAGTGGAGTATGTATTATTTCAGCTCCCAAAGCCTGCATTATAACCAGTTTTTCATGTGAAAATTTCTCTGGAACTGCAAATATAATCCTGTATCCTTTATTTAATGCGGCTAAGGCTATTCCAATACCGGCATTTCCGGCTGTAGCCTCTACAATTGTATAACCTTTTTGTAAAATTCCTTTGTTCTCTGCATCTTCTATAAGTGCAACTCCCATTCTGTCTTTTACGCTACCACCGGGATTAAACAGCTCTAATTTTGCATAAATATTTACATTTTCCTTTATATCAGAATGATTAAGTTTTAGAATAGGTGTTCCACCTATAAGCTCTCGAATATCATTATAATATCTCATAAACAGCCTCATTTCCTGCTTTTTTAAAAGCATTTTCAAGATCGTTTATAAGTGTCTCCCTGTCTTCAATCCCAACAGATAGTCTTATAAGGTTGTCAACGATTCCTACCTTCTGTCTTACCTCATAAGGTATGGAGGCGTGAGTCATACTCGCCGGATGGCTCACCAGAGATTCGACTCCGCCCAGGCTTTCACCAAGGGTTATTACTTTTAAATTTTTGAAAAATTCCTTTATATCATAATCATCTGACAATACAAAGGAAATCATTGCTCCCGGGCCAAAAGCCTGCTGTTTATGAACTGAATACCCCTCACTTTCGGGTAGCCCCGGATAATATATTTTTGTGACTCCGGCATGGTTCTTAAGAAATTTAACTAAATACCGGGCATTCTCAATATGTCTGTCCATTCTAACCGTCAACGTCTTTATTCCTCTTATAAGGAGCCACGAGTCAAATGGAGGGAGAACACCACCTGTGGCATTCTGTATGAACTTTAAACGTTCCCCTGTGGCTTTGTCCTTTGCGACAACAAGCCCTGCAATTACGTCACTGTGTCCTCCCAGATATTTTGTGGCACTGTGCAGTACTATGTCCGCACCCAGTCTAAGTGGCCTTTGCAGATAAGGGGTCATAAAGGTATTATCAACTATAACCAGAGCCCCGTGTCTGTGGGCAATTTCTGAAATACCTCTTATATCTGTTATTGTAAGCAAAGGGTTTGCAGGACTTTCTATCAGTATTGCCTTTACCTTTGGATTAATCCTCTTTTCTACCTCTGCCAAGTCTGATGTATCTACTATCTCATATTCGATATTGAAATTTTTGAAAATTTTGTCAAGTACTCTAAAAGTCCCACCATAGACATTACTGGATATAATTACACTATCACCGCTTTTCAGCAGCATTAGTACTGCCGTTATAGCTGCCATTCCGGAGGCAAAGGCCAGACCTGTCGTTCCACCCTCCAGTTCACTTATTAGTGTTTCCAGGGCTTCCCTCGTAGGGTTACCTGTTCTTGAATATTCATAGCCGCTATTTACACCAAGCTCCTTCTGTCTGTATGTTGATGTTTGATATATGGGTACATTTACGGCACCTGTCCTTTCATCACCGTCTGTCCCGCCATGTATTACCAGCGTACTAATTAAGCTTTGCATGTCTGCTTCTGTCATCATGTCACTTTCCATATTAAATCCCCCTTTGGATGTTTCATTAATTAATCCCAAACCCCTTACCTATAGGTGTTCAGAACTCTGTCATATATGTCCTCAATTGCCCTTAGGCCTCCCCTGTATCCCGCATAACCACAATTCAAAATCAGACGGTATGTAACAGGTGCACTGACAATAAGGAGGTCGGCTTTTATGTCGTTTGCCAAATCCCTGTCCCATCCGCTCCCCAAAATTAAAGCTCTGTTTTTTTGTTGTTCCTGCCGAATTTCCTTCTGAATTTCGCCCCCGTCTATTGAAAAGGATACTGATGAAGTCCTTACGTCAGATATTTTTATAAAATGTTGTTCAATCTGTTTTTTGTATATTTCGGGAGTATCATCAATAATAAATTGTTTTGCAGGAATTATTCCAAGCTCATTGAGCAGAAACTTTGAGAAACCCAATGAATATGATGCATCAAGTATGGTATAGAACCTCCTTGGAAGGCCATACCTGAATTCCAGCATAAAATCAGCTGTTCTTTCGATAAATGAATAGTATTTTTCTTCTTCACTTTTTATAAAGGCCTCTGCCTTTATCTTGTCGAGATTCCCAAATTCCACAACTTCTCGTAAAAATCTTGTTGTCTCTATACCTCCGATAGGAAGATACGGAAAATGCAAATAGGGTGTCCCGTATTTTTCTTCCAGATGCTTTACTATTCCAATACCCGTCCAAGCACCTGCAAGTATGTTAAATTCCGCCTGGGGAATTGTTTTCCACTCACTAACTCCTTTGGATTCATTTCCAAAGAGTATATTTACTTTAAGTCCAATACCTTCAAGTATCCTTTTGAGTTCTTCAAGATTGCCATTCCAGTATGGGTCCTGATAAGGCACTGTTGTAAAGACATTTACCAGATTTTTTTGGGTATTTTCCCCTTTATAGTTAATATCAACATATTGGTCGATTATTGCATTTACAACCACTTCATGGCTTACATAATTATTACTCTTGAATCCCCCTGTTTCAGCAAATACTATAGGCTTTCCCTGCTGTTGGTACTCTGCTGTAACTCTCCCAACATCGTCACCTACAATATCAGAGGTACATCCCGTAAGTACAACATACAGATCACCGTCCATTACCTTTAATGCTCCGTCAATTACATTTCTCAGTCTTTGTTCTCCTCCATATACAACATCAGCTTCACCGGTATTTGTACACGGAATGTTATTTCCTCCTGCATAGCCTTCTCCCTGGCCAATAATATCGCTTACCTTGGCACTACAGCCCGGGCCGGCGTGTAAAATGGGAACACCTCTTTTAATGGCGACAACTGTCTGCTGAGCCCCTATAGCACATGAATATCTTGGCTGTTCAATAAACTTCAACATGTACATTACCTCCGAGAAAAGAAAATGGATTCTGGTCAAGCCACCATTTTGTATATGGCATTGAGCTGTGTTTTGCTAAATTTGCAACAAATTCTCTGTTATCAAGTGTCTCTAATATTCTTTCAGCATAATTAAGAACCCCCTGATATCCGAAGCCAAATTGTTCATCTCCAATGAGTAATGTGGGTATCCCCAGTTTTGCTCCCCACAGCGTCATTCCCCCGTGCCTTGCAATCATTACATCAGGCCTCATCCTGTTTAAAATATTTACAAGTTCAAAAGCTTGCTTATTACAGACATTGTAATTATGCACATCACCATATGTGTTTATTGTATGTAACAGAGTGTCAGAATCAGGCTCACCGTTATCATAAACAGGATCATGGTGGAATATGGCGGCACCCTGTACGGATAACCCAAGCTCTCTTAAGAGAGCAATCAAAGCATGCCCATGTGATGCTCCGGCTGTAACGTATGCTGTTTTACCCTTCAACTTTTCTCTGTATTCTTCAAGGATGGGAATAACTCTTATATGCTCCTTGACAATTATTTTTTCAACTTCTTCCTGTCTGTCCAGTACCTTTCCCAATTCTCTTATCCAGTTGTCAGTACCGTTAATACCATATGCAGGAGGTGCCTTAATTTCAGGTACCCCGAATATTTCCTCTAAAGCAGCCCCGAAATAAGTTCCCAGAGTAGGGCATATCTGAATGGTTGCAGCTGCCTCCGATATGTATTCCAAATCGGCAATAGTTGAAAATGGTACTATATAGTTGGGTTCGTAGCCCAAGGGTTTTAAAAGCTCATCAAAAATATGAGAACCCCAGAAGTTGATTATGTTAACTTTGTTACTCTTTTTTCTGGGTGGCTTTACTATTTTACGTACTATAGAATGGTAAGCAGAATCAAAACCCGTAGTCCATATTTTAGACCGGAATCCTTCGCAGAAACAAGCTACTACAGGGATTCCGAGTTCATCAGTCAAATTGTTGGCAACTGACTCCACATCATCACCTATGATTGAAGATGCACATGAGGTAGTTATGAAAACAGCATTCGGTTTAAGCCTTGTATATACCTCTCTTATAGTTGCTTCAAGCTTTTGGGTAGCTCCGAAAATAGTATCTTTTTCTTCGATATTTGTATTAAAGTATCTGCCTATTGTGGGAGGCAGATCTCTTTCCATCTGCCCTACCCGGTACGTGAAGTTGAAGCCGAAAAAATCCCCCGAGCAACCTACTGGTGCATGATTAATAACAACTGCATCTTTTATCATTGACAGTTGGCAGAATGCATTTCTGGAGCTGCAACCCATACACTGGCTGAAGCTTCTTGTTTTATCCTGCAAATTACCTGCTCTGGCACACCTTACAAGCTCCCCGGCTGTTCCTTCGAATCCTGTTATGGAACCTAACCGCACTTCTCTTATCTGAACCTCCGGGCTTTTTATATTTATGTTGCTCAATTTTTCCAGTCTCCTTTATTATAGATTTCCTGCTGCTTCCGTCCTGATTTCACCTGTTTCAAGTGCCAGCAAATAATCGCCCCATTTTGCAGCCCAATTTCTGAGTTCCTTCACATCCAGTGGTGATGGTACCTTTGACTCTTCATGTCCTGCAATTTTTGCAGCTAAAGCTTTATATATTTTTGCCTGTTGTGAGTCAGGGGCAGCCTCAATGGTGGTTTTTCCTTGTAATTCACTTTGAGTAACTGTTACGGACCTTGGTACATATTCAACTACCTGTGTATGAGTCTGTTTTGCAAAATCGTCAATAATCTCCTTTGCATAAGGTGCATTTATAGAATTTGCTATGACACCGCCAAGTAAGGCTCCCCCTGAATTGGAATACTTGTGAATTCCCTTAAACAGGTTATTTGCAGCGTAAACTGCCATAAAGTCAGCCGAAGAAACCGTGAAAACATGTTCTGCAATTCCTTCTCTTATTGGAACAGCGAAGCCGCCACAAACAACATCTCCAAGAACGTCATATATAACATAATCCAAATCAAGCTCTTCAAAAATATTCTGCTGTTTGAACAACTGAACCGCTGTAATAATACCTCTTCCGGCACATCCTACACCGGGAGCCGGACCACCTGCCTCTACGCAGTAAATACCGTTAAATCCCTCAAAAATAACCTCGTGAGCCTTTACTGTGTTTTTTTCTCTAAGAGTGTCTAAAACTGTGGGAATGTAGTTTCCGCCCCTCAGTGTATTTGTTGAATCACTCTTGGGGTCACAACCAAACTGCATTACCTTATATCCTGCTGCCGAAAGAGCGGCAGTTATATTTGAAGTTGTGGTTGATTTGCCAATGCCTCCTTTTCCATAGATTGCAATTTGTTTGATTTTTTTAGCCATTTTTTTAACCTCCCAATATTAGCTTTCTGTCTTTATATTTAAAGTTTCATTAACTTTTTCAAGAACTTGTTCTATGAGACCTACAGCACAAAAAGCCCTTATTTCCACCAACGTCAGAGCCTGAATGGCCCCTAAACCTATTTGTGCAGCCACCACGGCTTTACAATCCTCCAGCAGTGTAACAACCTGTTGCATTGATACTTCACTATGTTCGCCACTGCTGCAAGCAGGATATGTATTTCTCTTTTCAAGAAACCTCCATTTACCCGTATCGTCTGTTTCAAATATTAAAAACTGCCTGCAGTGGCCGAAATGCTGGTTTACAACCTTGCCGTCACTGCTGGCTACTGCTATTTTATAAGCCATATTAGCCTCCCGATTAGTCGTTTATTATTAGCCATGTGAAAAAGTTTCCATGGGAAAATCATAGAGCAAATTGCCAAGCTCTTTGCCTTTTCCCGGAATACCGCATGCATCTGCCCTACATTGCTTGCAATGTCTGAATACATTCAGATATTTTTCTGCCCATTCTCTTGCATTGTTCAACTCATTGCAATCAGGTGGTCTGAACCCTTTCATTTCATGCTGCGGAATAAGTGGAATTATATTCATAATAGAGGCCCGGGCTTTTGAGATCACCCGTGCAATTTCTTCAATATGTTCGTAATTCAAATCTGGTATCAACACAGTGTTTACCTTTACAGCTATTCCTTTGCTGCTAAGTTTTTCTATTCCCTTTATTTGTTCTTGTATAAGCTTTTCAGCTCCCTCATAGCCTTCTAAGTAACTGCCATTCCAAAACACTCCTGTACAGATATTCTGTAGGATTTCAGGCTCCACAGCGTTTACTGTAACTGACACCGTTTTTATACCTGAATTAATTATTCTCTCGGAATATTTGTCAAGCATAAGACCGTTTGTACTGAGGCATTTAATTAGATCAGGGTATTCAGTTTCCAACATTTCAAAAGTTTCAAGAGCATTATCTGTAGCCAGTGTTTCTCCAGGGCCTGCGATGCCTACTACACTTATTTCAGGGCAAAGTTCCAAAGCTTTAGACACTATTTTAACCGCTTCTTTGGAAGTAAGTACCTTTGCTGTAACTCCCGGTCTGTTTTCAATTTTATTTATACTTCTTTTGCAGAATTTACACTGAATGTTGCATGTAGGACTTACAGGCAAATGTATTCTTCCATATTTAAAATGTGCCCTTGCACTAAAGCATGGGTGTTTTCCTATAAGATGATCAAATTTTTGATCAGTGTGAACTTCTTCAGTTTCAACCTTGTAGCAGCTTGTCATAGTGCCCCCCCTTTATGTTTATACAATAAAAAAGCCAAGCAAAACCAACAATGGTTTTAACTTAGCCTCTAATTTTTTTAGTCAACTAAAATTAATATCATAAAATATGTAATACAGAACTATTCTATTATTTTACCCTGACCTTTTCATTTTTTTCTAACTGTATCAAATTTCCATCCTGAAAAACAAGGGTGATTGAGCCATATCTTAAAGATTTGGCCATATCATATAGCTTTTGAATATCCTGCTCTGATATTGGTACTTTAGATTGTTCAATATTTTCCTGATGTTGACTCATAACAGCACCACCTTTTTCATTAAATAAAAACAATTCCTAGTTAGTTTATAATTCATATATGTTTTATATGTTATTGATAGTATATAACGACTTGAATTATTTGTCAATAGGTTTATGAAAATATAAAACAAAAAGCATTACTCCAAAACTATGAGTAATGCCTCCTATTTTACTTAATGTCATTTTTGCAATTTTTCATATAAATCAGGTCTTTTCTCCCTGGTTCTATCCAATGACTGCTGCATCCGCCATTTCTCTATATTGGCATGATGTCCTGATAACAATACGTCAGGAACTTTATTTTCATTGTATTCTGCGGGTCTTGTATACTGAGGATATTCCAGCAATCCGTTAAAATGTGATTCATCACTGAAAGAACCTTCTGTTGCCAATACTCCGGGGATAAGCCGGCTCACACAATCAATTAGTACCATAGCCGGCAACTCACCGCCTGTTAATACATAATCGCCTATAGAAATTTCCTCATCAACTATTTCTTCTATTATACGTTCATCTATGCCTTCATAATGTCCACACAAAAGTATCAGATGTTCCTGCTTTGACAGCTCCTTGGCCATTTCCTGTGTCAGTACTTTTCCCTGTGGACTCATGTATAATACTTTAGGCTTTTGTACCATTTCTTCTGTTACGGCTTTGTAAGCATCTATAACAGGCTGGCACATCATTACCATTCCGTTGCCTCCGCCAAAGGGATAGTCGTCCACTTTCCTGTGTTTGTCTTTTGAATAGTCTCTGATATTTACCGGGTTTATTTCCACAAGGCCGTTTTTCTGGGCACGCCCGATAATGCTTTCTCCCATTACGCTAACAAATAATTCCGGAAACAGCGTCAGTACGTCAAATTTCATTAATCAAGCAGTCCTTTCGGTAATATAACTGAAATTTTTCCTTCTTCAATGGAAATTTCCTTCACAACACTCTTTAGTGCAGGTATGAGAATCTCTTTTGACTCCGAATCTCTTACAACATATACATCATTGCTGCCCGTCTGTATTACATCCTTTAATTCACCAAGAAGTTGATTGTTTTCATTATCATAAACCTTTAGCCCGATAATATCGGTTATAAAAAATGAGTTCTTAGGAAGCTTTATAGCGTTTGCCCTGTCCACTTTAATATAAAAGCCCTTTAGCTTCTCAGCCTCTTCTATACTTTCAATGCCCTCAAATTTTATTATAACAAACTGCTTAAAAAATTTAACATCACTTATATTGTACTTTTCAAGACTGCCATTTTTATCTATATAAACCCATTTTAGTTTTTTGAACCTCTGAGGATCATCAGTTTGTGCTGTTGCCTTTAGTTCTCCCTTTACGCCATGGGTATTTACCAATTGTCCTACAATCAAATATTCCAGCATTTTATCACCTTGCCTTTACCTGAAAATATAAACTTTTGAACGCAAGTAAAGGGGCTTATGCCCCTTATCTCACTGAATGATATCAACAACCACTCTTCTGTTATCCTTGACTGCAGCAGCCTTGACAACAGTTCTGATTGCTTTGGCAATTCTGCCTTGTTTGCCTATAACCTTGCCCATATCGTCTTTTGCAACTTTAAGTTCTAGAATTATAGACTTTTCATTTTGAATTTCGTTTACAAAAACCTCATCCGGAAAATCCACAAGGGCTCTTGCAATACTTTCAAGTAATTCTTTCATCATATTAGCCTCCATGAGCCTAAAGCGGCTTTCGAATTGTAACTAAATGAATTCCTCTATTCTCAATATGTAAGAGAATAAAAGAGGCTAACCCAGCCAAATAAAACACAAGGGCCTTTTAGCCCCTTTGTTTTATGCTTTAGATAATTATTCTAAAATACCTTGCTTCTTGAGAAGTGACTTAACTGTATCTGTAGGTTGTGCACCGTTCTTTATCCATTTTTGAGCCTTCTCAGCATCAATTTTAACCTGAGCTGGTTCTGCAATAGGATTATAAGTACCGATTTCCTCGATAAATCTACCGTCTCTTGGGTATCTTGAATCAGCAACAACTACTCTGTAGAAAGGGTTCTTCTTAGCACCTATTCTCTTTAAACGAATCTTTACTGCCATTTATTTTCACCTCCTTCAAAGGATTATAATCAAAACCATTTATCAAAAAGGCATCTTGAACTTGCCAAGCCCACCTTTTTTACCTTTTTTCCCCATGTCACTCATCATCTTCATCAATTTTTTCATCTGTTCAAACTGCTTTAAGAGTGCATTTACTTCTTGTATGGTAGTACCGCTTCCAGCAGAAATTCTTTTTCTGCGGCTTCCATTTATAATTGACGGATCCAATCTTTCTTTTCTTGTCATTGACTGGATAATAGCCTCCGTACGTCCCATCTGCTTTTCATCAATATCTATGTCTTTTAAAGCCTTTGAGTCCATACCAGGCATCATACCAAGCAAATCGCCGATAGGTCCCATTTTCTTTATTTGCTGCATCTGGTCAAGAAAATCCTCCAACGTAAATGTCATGGTACGCATTTTCTTTTCCAATTCGATGGCCTTTTTCTCGTCATATGTTTCCTGAGCTTTTTCTATGAGACTAAGGACATCGCCCATTCCAAGTATTCTGGATGCCATTCTGTCCGGGAAAAATGGCTCTATATCACTGAGCTTTTCACCCATTGCAGCAAATTTTATAGGTTTACCTGTAACTGATTTAACAGAAAGAGCCGCACCGCCTCTTGTATCACCGTCAAGCTTCGTAAGGACTACTCCGTCAATACCAAGCTTTTCATTAAAGGTTGTTGATACATTTACTGCATCCTGACCTGTCATTGAGTCAACGACTAAAAGTATCTCGTGGGGTTTAACTGAATTCTTTATATTTAACAGTTCATCCATAAGCTTTTCATCAATATGGAGTCTTCCCGCCGTATCCAGTATAACCAAATCATGCTGTTTCATTTCTGCAAAACTAACAGCTTCTTTTGCTATTTGAACAGGATTCTGATTGTTCTCCAGTGTAAATACTGGAATATTTAACTGATTTCCCAATACCTGAAGCTGCTTTATAGCTGCCGGACGATATACGTCACAAGCTACAAGTAAAGGGTTTTTACCCTGTTTTCTCAAGAGGTTTGCAAGTTTTCCCGCCGTAGTGGTTTTACCTGCACCCTGAAGTCCTGCCATCATAAAAATTGTGGGAGGTTTTGATGCAAATGTAACCTTGCTCTGCTCCCTGCCAAGCAATTCTATCAGTTCTTCATGAACTATCTTAACTACCTGCTGTCCCGGTGTAAGGCTCTCCAATACATCAGCCCCTACCGCTCTTTCAGATACTTTGCTTATAAATTCCTTAACAACCTTAAAATTTACATCGGCTTCAAGCAGAGCCAGCTTGATTTCTCTCATCATATCCTTCACATCTTTTTCGGATACTCTGCCCTGTCCGCGAATTTTCTTTATTGTTTCCTGGAGCTTTCCCGACAAACCCTCAAAAACTGACATTAAAAAACCTCCAATCTGCTAAACAAAAGCCTGTACTATATATTATTTGCCAAATCTTCTATTTCAGTTATTACATTCTTGATAATATCTGCGTTTTCGCTGCCCAATTCATCCAGTTTAAGTTTTTCCATCGTCTCAAGCACATTCTGTGCCTTTTGTTTTTGCTGTGAAAACTTACCCAGCAATCCCAGTTTGTTTTCATACTCACTGAGTTGTGCCCTTCCCCGCTTTTCATTATCATATACACCCTGCCTGCTGATATTGAGCTGTTCGGCAATCTCAGTCAGAGTAAAATCATTGTTATAATGCAGATCAAGTATTTCATACTGCCGATCTGTCAGAAGCTGTCCGT
>JAEZIU010000329.1 GCA_023436485.1 Bacillota bacterium
CCTGCAACATTAGCAGGAATTTTATCAGAAGGAATGCTTCTTTGTGCCGAGGATGCAGACGGAAATCTCTCTCTTATGGTTCCGGAAAAATCAATGCCGGCTGGCGCAGAAATCTGCTAGTTTCATAAATATAATTGAATATGATTGTATATAGGCAATAAGAAATTTAAACGCAATAATATAAGTAGGTACCATAATTCTGAGTAAGATTTTATGGTACCTTTTTTGCGAATTACTGAGGTTAAGGCAGGAAAGGCTAAGATTACCATCTCATACGGACCTTATACAGCGACCTATTCTGTTATAGTAAAATAAATACATTATTATTTATCCTTATAAAATGGCCGCATAACAGATAATAATTTCTGCTATCCGGTCATTTATCATATATTTGTATTAGCATTATTGTCTTCAGATTTAAACAGATTTTCGTTAGGAAGTTTTATTAGTTGCAGATGCAGGATAGGAAGAAGACTGTTAATATTTTCAATGCATTTTTGAACTTCTTTCTTTTGCTCTTCCGGAGAAATATTGTTTTCTATCATTGGCGTTCTTATATAATTAATGAATACATTTTTCTCTATATCAGCTAATTCATGCAGCTTGGTCAGGATGTCCTTCACTATAGAAAGAGGAATTCCCAGATCCATATAATATTTAACAAAACGGCATATAGTTATACTGTAGCCGGGGAACAGGCTATTGTCTGAATGGATTGGTATTATTATTTTTAAATTTATAAGATTTTCAATTTCCTTACTGTTAAAACCTATTTCTTTTAACTGCTGGATATTAATGGTGTCATCTTGATTGTCGTAGGGCAGTAATTTATTAACGGACTCTAGAATCTGCATGCTAAAATTATTTATGGTATGGGAATCAAATTGTATCAGCTTTTTGATTTGGTTCAATGTGAAATCTGATTCTCTCATTTTCTCTATGAGTTTTAACTTATCAATAAAATCTTCGTCGTAATATGCCATATTTTTTGCTGACTTATGGGGTTTTGGTAAAAGACCTTCCTTGATATAGAAGTTAATAGTAGCCCGTGACATGCTGGTTAACTTTTCTAATTCCCTCATCGGTATTTTTTTCTTATGTTCTGGTTGAATTTTATCCATGTTTATCACCTCAATTAGATAAGTATAAATTATTACTTAATACATGTCAAATTCAAATTGACAATTATTGAGACTTACAATACAATGTAACAAGTAATACTTAATACACTTTAAAACAAAGAAGAGAGTGATTTTATATGAAAAGTGAGATATTTGATCAACTTCAGTATTTATACCATGTTACTGGATTTAATGATCACCAGATTCATTGCGTAATTAAGTTTGAAAATAAGATTAACGCCGAAGTAATGGAAAAAGCGGTGAAAGGATTGGTAAAACAAATACCTATTTTATCAATGTCATATGTAAATCAAGAAGGTAAATCCTATTGGGAGGAGAAGAAGTTATGGAGTAATATCGATCTGTTTCAGACGGTAGATAATGAACAGGATTTTTATAAATTTACATGTTCAAAAACTATGGAAGATATGGGACCACAGATTAAGGTATGTCTGTTAAAAGCTGATAAAGATGCAATCTCCATAATATTAAATCATATGGTTACAGATGGAGCAGGGGCTAAGCAGTGCGTTTATTTGCTTTCGGATTTGTATTCAAAAATAATGATTCAGCCCGATTATATTCCTCAAAAATGTCTTGATGGGGACAGGAGTTTTCATAAGGTTCTATCGGGAATAAAATTTAAGGATAGAATGAAAATTTTAATATTAAAAAGCAAAGATAATAATCAGAATAGCAACTATACTTACCCGATGAGCAAGGATAATAAGATAGCTCCGTTTCTTCTGACACTGGAAATACCCAGTGATCGATTTGATAACATACAAAAATATTGTAAAAAACACAATGCTACAATGAATGATGTTTTACTTACTACATACTTTAGAGTACTGTCTCAAGTATTGAACTGCAAAGGGAAAAAACTGAGTATACCTATTATGATAGATATGAGAAGATATCTAAAAGATGAAAACCTTACTTCTCTTGGAAATCTCTCTTCGACGGTAATTGTAAGCATTGTTGTAAACCCGGGTGAGAATTTTAATCAATCACTTAAGAAGGTTAGGTCAGAAATGAAGATTAAGAAGGAGGATAGTTTGGGAATCAGCACCTTCTTAAAATTGAATACATTATATAAGATACTCGGATACAAGTTAAGTTATCAAATACTGAAGAAAAAACTAAAAAATCCGACAATATGTATGACCAATATTGGAGTGTTAGATTCGAATCAACTTAAATTTGAAGGCTCTCTCATTGAGAATGCATATATCTTCGGATCAATTAAATATCGCCCTCATTTCCAGCTGGCAGTTTCCAGCTTTAATAATATAATGACTTTATGCGTAAATTTATATGGAAGTGATGAAGATAAGTATAATTTTCAAAAATTCCTTGATTTAATTGAGAAGGAATTATGGAATGTATCAGAGCAATACTAACAATAATTAGATCTTTTATTAGATGTTTTTTAATATAAAATGAAATAGAAAAATTGCTATAAGAAATGATTATCATCATTTATCTTACAGCAATTTTCTTTATGACACCAAGACAATTATTTGATTATAGCAACTATCTTCTTATTCTAATACACCTGTCGGAAGTTTATTGTGTCCTCACTTTATATTTTTTTCCCATTCTTTCATATTATCCTCAATGATATTAAACTGTGCAGGTCCAATATCAAGCAGGAATTTATGAAAATCCTTTGTCACAAATTTATCCCCTAAATCCTTCTCAGCTTCATTTTTAAGCTCCATAATCTCCAGATAACCTATAGCGTAAGGAAGATAAATGGCAGGCTCCTCCAACAAAGTGTTATAGATGGAATTTGCAATATCTTTATCACCTATATACTTAGAGATATAATTAGCAGTCTCCGCCTTTGTCCATCCCTCATAATGGATTCCGATGTCCGCCCGGGCATACATA
>JAEZIU010000318.1 GCA_023436485.1 Bacillota bacterium
TGCATATAATGTCCATTTTGGGTAGGTTCATTGGCTGTATAACAGTGACGGGTAATAAAGTCCAACGGTAGATTATTATTTATACAGTGTTCAAAAAATGACCTCAACCAATGTTCGGTATCAATACCACAAATGGAAGGTCCCCCCACCTGAATTCGCTGATCCACACTTTTTACAGCCTCAACTGAATACTTATAAAGCTTAAAGTATTCTTCCATAGTACCTGCCCAAAATACAATATTGGGTTCATTCCATACCTCAACAGGCCATGTTACCACCTCGTCCCTGCCATACCTTTCAATCAAATGCTTAAAAGTATTTGATATAAGCTCCGCCCACTTTTCATAAGATATAGGCGGAGTTACATTACCTTCCCAATAGAAAATAGTCTGTTCGCCGGATTTAAGCTTTTCCGGCATAAAACCCAGTTCAAGAAAGGGTCTAATGCCATTCTCAAGATATGTATCCATAACTCGGTCAAGGTAAGTAAAATTATAAAACGTACTGGTTTTACCACCCATTTCATATTCACGATATATACCGAAATCATCGCAAAATAACCCGTGGCCGCGGATATAGCGAAAGTGAATAGCATTCTGTACCATTTTCAGATGGTCAATATATTCCTTTTGTAGTGCCAAAGCCATCCTGCCAGTTCCAACACAATAATTTACATTATTTTTAAACATTTTTCCAGAATTAGGCACATTAACCTTTTTATTCATATTTCAACCTCTTTCCAAAATGTTTCTTACAAACGTTGATTACCAACTGGTTTTATTAAATTAAAAATTAGCTGCACAGTTTCTTCTGTTTTATTTAGCACAATATAATGCGTAATTGCTTATATTTCTATATTATTATATTTATCGGCATTTTTATAATTTTTCTCAACGCATACGGCATAATAAAAATTACCATACAAAAGCCCTTCCTAAAAAACTCCAGAAAAAAACCCCCTCAAACGAGGGGGAGAATAATTGGAGGAAAGCTCTCTATCTCTCTATACTAATTAAGGAAAATATATAATTTTATTTCATCAATGCTTCTTTTAATGCAGTATATGCCGGCTTTGGATTTAGATTACTATCATAAATCAAACCCCTACCAGTTCCTGGGAAAGTTCCTGGAATCCATGAAAACTTATCAGTAAAGCCCCAAACCACAAATGTTTTAACATTAGGGTTTCTCAATGCAATTTCCATCAATGACTTGTAATTGCTTGCCTGTGTATTGAACCCTGAAGTTTGATTTTCTGAATCATTCATACGTATATCCAGCTCAGTAATGGATACCTGTAATCCGAGAGCTGCATATCTCTTGATATTTTGCTCTATAGCATTAAGCTGGGAAGAACTCATTCCATTGATAAAGTGGCATTGGAATCCTACTCCGTCAATTGGAATTCCCCTTTCCACCATGCTCTTAATCATGTTATATGCTGTATTGGACTTTGCACTCATATCTTCTATATTATAATCATTATAGAATAGAAGTGCATTAGGATCAGCTTTTCTTGCAGTCTGGAAGGCAATGTCTATAAAATCATTACCGATCTTATTTGTCCATACACTTCTTCTAAGTCCATTACCACTATCGTCACAAGCTTCGTTGACAACGTCCCATTCTGCGATTTTTCCCTTAAAATGTTCCATAGTTTTGGTAATGTGGTTATTCATAGCTGAAATAAGTCCATCACGACTTCCGCTCCAATTTCCCATCCATCCTGGAAGCTGAGCATGCCATACAAGAGTATGTCCACGTACTTTTTTATTGTTACTTATAGCATAGTTAACCAATTTATCGCCGTTACTGAAGTTGAAATTATTTTGTGAAGGCTCTATAGCATCAACTTTCATTTCATTTTCGGCTACAACCATTCCAAATTCGCTATTTAAAATATTAGCATACGTTGTACCTGTTGAATTACCGAACCATTGACTGTTAACACATGTACCAAATGTTATTCCCTTTGCAGCAGCCAATTGATATAAAGCTGTTCCTGATGCTGATGGAATAGGCGTTGGTGTCACCACACGTGTTGGAGTTGCTGCTGTAGTATTACTTGGATAGCTGACTGTCTTGTTAAAATTGGAAGCAATTATAATAACGTCAGCCATGTTTATTGAACCGTCACTGTTTAAGTCATATGCGGCAACGTATTTTCCATCTCCAGATACCGCATTAAATTTAGTAGCCAATAGTATAACATCAGCCATGTTTATAACACTGTCATTATTGAGATCGCCTTTTATTGATGAACCAGATGGTATAATAGAAGGTGATGTTGAAGGTGACGTTGAAGGTGATGCTCCACTTCCGAACTTAAACCAGTCAATGTTTACAGCACCTGAGAATACCAGATACAAGTCATTTACTCCAGTAGCTTTACTGATATTGCATGACTGTTCCTCATATGTATTCCAGTCTCCTGTCGATGCTACAGACAATGTACCTAAGAGGGTGCCAGTTGGGCTGCCTAATCTTAACTGTATATCTGTATTGGATTCACCTGCAACGAGAGCTTTAAATGATGTAGCTCCACTTCCAAAGTCCACATTTTTAAATACAAGATTATTGCCGTTTTCAATGTAACCAACACCGCTTCCACCGTTGCTGGTACCTATCTTTTCTATAGTTGATGAACTATAATCGTCATAGTTTTCTGCTTCTATTGTATCAAAAGCACTTATCTTAGTTGTGCTTGATGTTGTTGGTTTTGTAGGCGTCGGACTTGGATTGCTTGTCGAGGATGACGGAGTTGAACCGAAACTAAGATCCATCTTAGTCATATCAGCTTTACCACTACTTTGATATCCCTCTACAACCATGGAGACCTCATACATCTTCCCCATCTTCATACCTTTCTTTTCCCACTCTTCAAAGTGTTTGCTGACACTTATGGTTCCGCTTGTCCTTTTAGATGTGCATATACTCCAATACTGCTGAAATGTAGTATTATCACCCTTAATGGAAGGTCCTGTTCTGGAGTTTTGATAAACTTCATATGTACGCCCGTCTACAGTAATTGTTCCCTTCATTGGTATACCATTTCCCGGTGGCTTCCAGGTGCCATAACTATCTATGATGTAATATTCTACAAGAGGATCTTCCGTCCACCCATAGACAGCCATGTATGAGTTACCGTTTGGCTGGTAGTTACAGGCATAATCTATTGATATACCATTATAATCCTGCCATGCCTTGGTCGAGCCAAGTTTCTTACCTGTACGGAATAATATGTTGTTGATATTACTCCATGAGCAACTGAATGTGCCGCCTCCGTTGAGTGTCATGGTACCGGTACCGTTATCTTTCCAGTATTCGTAGTTATAACCGTCAATGGTACCGGTGGCATTTGATGTAAGCGTTGTTGCTGCTTGCACATTACCTGGAAATACGATGGTAAGACAAAATAAAGTTGCAAGAATTACCATCAATTTTCTTTTCATTGTACACTCCTCCTTTTATAAATTTTTTAGAAAAATATGTCGTAATATAAATGTAACATTTTTATTTACTGTTTTCAATAGGAAGGAATACTGTAACCTCTGTTCCTTTGCCAACCTCACTTACAATGTTAATGCTACCCTTGTGTTCATTTACGATGCATTTTGCTATAGCTAAGCCTAATCCTGAGCCTCCATTAGTCCTGGAACGTGATTTATCAACCCTATAAAACCTGTCAAAAATCTTGTTTATATGTTCTTTAGAGATACCCTCTCCAGTATCTCTGACAGATAATTGAAACATACTTGTACCGGATTCCAATTTTAATTGGATTTTTCCTCCACAGTCAGTATATTTAATTGCATTATCCAATAGTATTGTTATAAGCTGCTTTATTTGGAATTCACTACCGAATGCTGTGACATCATTTTTGTTATCCAAAATCAAGTTCAAGCTTTTCTTTTTTGCAAGAGGTATAAATGAATCGTATATCTTAAACAATAATCCACTCAAATCAAAATAATCTTTGGGAATTTCATCTTCAGCATCTGCCCTTGCCAAAAACAATAAATCATCAACAAGTTTTTTCATGCGTTCCAATTCGCTGTGGATGTTGCCAAACCACTTTTTCTGACTGCCGATAGTTTCAGTTTCATTTTCCATTACTATTTCCAAATTTGAAGTTACTACTGCTAGGGGTGTCCTAAGCTCATGTGATGCATCGGCAATAAAAACAGCTTGCTTTTCCCATGATTTCTTTATAGGCTTTATGGATCTGTTGGCAAGAAAAATACTTATTATGAAAACTAATGTGAGAGTAATTAGACAAATGAAAGCACTGATAAATAAAAGGGGTTTTGTCATTTCTAATTCAACACTGTAATCAAGAAAAACCAGTATAGATCCATATCCTTTAGGAAACATTAAAAATTTAAATTTGAAATTGTTATTTGTAACGATTCCTGTAGGATCATTACTTTTTAATGCCATATCTTTTAATGTCTCAACATCTTCATCAGAAATAGCAATGTCTGAATCCAACCCTATTGTTTTTCCTGATGGATCTACTTTGATAAAAAAGAATCTTACAAGGGATGGATTATATTCTTTACTCAATTCTTCATCCCTTGCAATGGTATTGAGTATAATATCAGCTTGAAATTTCATGAAATATTTTGTTGAAAAGTATATTCCTGAAAAAATTATAAGCAGTACAACTGATAAAGAAACAACATTGGTCATGATAAATTTAATCTTAAGTTTCCGAAACATTTTTATCAAACCTCCTTCAGGCAATAACCTCTTGCTCTGATGGTTTCAATTTTAATTCCACAATCTATCATTGCAAGCTTTTTCCTTAGGTATGAAAGATATACTTCTATATTATTAAGTTCTATATCCGACTGAAATCCCCAGATTTTTTCCATAAGCTGTTCCTTTGAAATAACCAAGGTTTTATTTTTAATAAGTATTTCGAGAATCTGAGATTCTTTACTCGTAAGCTTTAAAGTCTGGCCGTTAGTTTTTATTTCACCTTTTAAGGAGTTAAAGTTCATATTTCCTATGTTTATTTCCTCGTTAATTATTATTTCGGTTTGTCTCCGTCCTAAAGCCCTTATTCTTGCCAGTAATTCATCTTTTGAGAAAGGCTTTATCAAATAGTCATCCGCACCACTATCAAGCCCTTCAATTCTATTTTTAACCGAATCTTTTGCAGTAAGTACAAGAATAGGTGTCGAAATACCCTGTTTTCTAAGTTCTTTTAGGATATCAAGACCTTCCTTTCCAGGTAGCATTCTATCAAGTATAATAACGTTGTAAACCAGCGTTTCAGCCATTTGCTGGCCTGTTATTCCATCATATGCTACATCAACTATATAATTATTCTTTTTTAATGTATAAACAAGAGCTTCAGAAAGAGGAATTTCATCCTCAACAAGCAATATTCTCATATTTTCACCGCCTAAATTATATTAAAAATGTTATTAGGTTTATTATGTTATTTGGTGTATAATGTTAATGTAAACCCTTTTTTGTAACATATGTAGTTTCATAGTTCAATTATACAATAGCAACCTTAAGAATAGTTTAACAAATTAAGCACATTTAGTCATGATCAAAAAATAATATCCGGTAGAAATTTTGTTGAATTTCCAATGATGCAAAATTAATTATGATATTTTTTAAGAAAAGATTAAGGTTGTTTTTTTAAAATAAAAATGAGCAAAAATTTGGAAGGAAAAAGTTGTGAACTTGTGGAAGGGAGGGTTTTGAATTAATCAACACAATATTTATTTATTTGAATTTATTTAGCTTTTTAGATTAGGGAATTATTTTGCATAAAAAATATTTAGGAGGTTACAAGAATGTCTAGAATTCGTCAAAAGTTTCAGAAGGGAATATTTTCAATGTTGTTGATCAGTGCAATTATTATTGGAGGAATTTCTACATATCCAACATTATCATCATCTGCTGCAGACACTCCAATAAAGATAATGTGCGTCGGTGATTCCTGTACTGAAGGAATGGGAGATCCGGATATGGGATCCTATCGTACAGAATTGTACAATCTTTACAAAAAAGCAGGTATAAATTTTGATTTTGTGGGCTCCAACCAAAGAGGACCCAGTTCATTACCTGATAAGGATAATGAAGGCCACTCTGGATGGACCATTCCACAGGTAGCAAACAATATTAATAACTGGCTAAATACTCAAA
>JAEZIU010000119.1 GCA_023436485.1 Bacillota bacterium
TGGTCGGAATGACGTGACTTGAACACGCGACCTCTTGCACCCCAAGCAAGCACTCTAGCCAAACTGAGCTACATCCCGATAACGCGAAATTAATTATAGCACATTAATTTTAGAATGTAAAGACTAAAAAAAAACCGGAATGCATATCAGCAATCCGGTTTTTTTTATTCCTCTTTTGGTTGTAATTCACTTATATGATACGTAATACATTTGGAAGCTTTTGGTACTTTAGTAATCTTAGATGTTGTATTAATTGCAGCAGCAGCTGCAGCAGTTTTAGCAGCGGTTTTAGCAGCACGCCCTGCTTTTTTGGCTTTCGCTTGTAAAAGCTTGCCCAAATTTGTACTACAATGTTTGTTACTACAACTTCCATTAATCATCATTGACCCACACTTGCAAAATTCTACCATATTATTCATCCCTTCAAGTCTTGTATGAAATACTAGTATACCACAAGTTGGGCCATAAATGTAACTGGAAATAAATGTATGTGTATTGAAAGGCTATTTCTTATTAATTAATTTTAACGTAATTTTAAAATTCAAGTTACTTTTCCGCTTTGTTTTTATATTATTATTAGATGGCCTGTTTTTGTTTCGACGTGCCTTAACAACCGGGGAAATCCTCAAAACCTTATGTATCATTATAAAAACCGCCTTACCCATAATATTCCATATAATATATCGGCATTTTATAGCGAAAAAAATAGCCTTCGGTTAAACCAAGGCTAAAGTTTGAGTAGTCTCATATTTAAATACACAAGATTAATAGCGCTGACCCTTTTTAGTAATTAATCTATAAACTATATATCCAGCAATAACAAGGATTGCTAATGGTATTAATTGTTTTAGTATGAACCCTACTATGCTAATCGCCATTATCAGCAAAAATATCGCCACTATTATAGTTATAATTCTTTTAGTTTTATTATCCATATACTTTTTACCTCCGTCTTTAATATAGGTAAATTATACACCTACATATATACTTTTGTCTATAAAAATTTAATTATTTTGATTCATTTATTAATTATTTTAATATTTAAATCAATTTCATTAATTTAAATAGCCTTTTGCAATTATATTTATTGATTCTACTACAAAGTCTACTTCAGCATTTGTATTAAAACATCCTACACTCAATCTCACTATTCCTGAATTTAATGTTCTAAAATGAGAATGTGCCAGCGGAGCACAGTGGAGACCTGCTCTGCATTCAATTTTATACTTCTTGTCAAGTTGATAGCTGATTTCTGTAGAGTCCTCTCCCTCAAAGTTAAAAGCTACTATTCCACTGTTTTCTTCAACTCTTTCGGGGCTGAACATCTTTATATTGTTAATACGGGATATTCCGTCAAAAAGTCTGATGGTTAGCTCATCCTTTTTTTTACGAATTTTATCAACACCGTTTTTTTGAATAAACTCCAATCCTGCCCCAAGTCCTGCTATACCCGGCGTATTTAGAGTTCCACTTTCAAGTTTGTCTGGCATAATTTCCGGCTGGTACAGCAGTTCAGACCTGCTGCCTGTACCACCTCTCATTAGTGGCCGTAGCTGTATTTTGGGTGATACATATAGTCCTCCTGTCCCCTGGGGGCCAAGAAGTCCTTTATGTCCGGGAAACGCTACCATATCGGCATGAACCCGGTTTATATCCAGCTCTATACTTCCAAGTCCCTGTGATGCATCTATCAGATACATTACGCCATTATTCCGGGCTATTTTGCCAATCTCCTCTACAGGCATAATAATACCGTTAACATTTGAGGATAGCGTACATACAATTAGTTTTGTTCTTTTATTTATACTTTTTCTTATGTCCTGTGGATCAACAAAGCCAAGACTGTCACCACCGACGATTGTGAGTTTAATCCCTCCATATTTTTCCAGTGTTTTTAATGGCCTTATTACTGAATTATGTTCCATACTGGTTGTAATTACGTGATCCCCGGGCGAAAGGCTTCCGCAAATTGCAATATTTAAAGCCTCCGTTGCATTTTTGGTAAAGCTTATATTCAGACTGTCCTCTATTTTTAGCAGCTTTGCTATACGTTCACGAGTAGCGGTCACAGTTGCAGCACTGGCAACCGACATTGTATGACTACCTCTGCCCGGATTGGCACAATAGGTTCTTAAACATTTATCCATTTCAATATATACAGCTTCTGGCTTTGGAAAGGAAGTAGCGGCGTTATCCAGATAAATCATAATATACCTCAACTATTTTGGGTTTATTATAATGTATGAAACTATTATTTCTTTAGTTCCTCTGTAAGAAGTTCTCCCAATATTTTAACTCCCTTAATAATTTTATCCTCTGTAAGTCCCGAAAAGTTGAGTCTCATTGTATTTTCGTGTCCTCCTCCCGGATAAAAAGCACTCCCCTGTACAAATGCCACTCCTCTTTTCATTGCACTAATTAGAAGCTCCCTGCTTGACATTCTTTCAGGTAAAGTCACCCACAAAAACATTCCCCCCTGCGGGTTAGTGAAGGATATTTCCTTTGGAAAATATCTCTTTATTGAATCTAACATTGTATCTTTTCGCCTTTTATAAATTAATATATTATCTCGGATATGAGCTTTAATATCGTATTTTTCTATATACCTTGCAATAAGCATTTGCGTAAAAAAATTGGTATGCAGGTCTGTCCCCTGCTTTAGAAGAATATATTTTTTTAAGATTTCTTTCGATGCACTCACCCAACCAACCCTGAAACCGGGACAAACTGTTTTTGAGAAAGTGCTCAGGTATACTACTCTTCCTTCAGTATCAAAGCTTTTCAAAGGAGGAAAGTTATTTCCGTCAAAGCAAAGTTCACTATAGGGATTGTCCTCAATTATAATCAAATCATGCTTATTGGCAACATCAATAAGAGCTCTACGACGCTCCAGACTCATTCTCCTTCCCGTAGGGTTTTGGTAGTCAGGTATAGTGTACAAAAATTTTATGTTTTTATTTTCATTTAGCTTCTTTTTTAAGACTTCAATAATTAAACCTTCTTCGTCCATTTCAATTTCGATATATTCAGGGTAACATGGGTTAAATGCATTTATCGCCGATAGATAAGTAGGACTCTCACATAGAACAACATCTCCCTCATCCAGAAAGACCTTAGCAGTAAGATCTAAACCCTGCTGAGAGCCTGATGTTATCAGAATATCATCAGATTCGACATCTATTCCCTTTTCTTTCATCAACTTTGCAATAATTTTATGTAGTTCATGATATCCTTCCGAGACTGCATACTGCATTGTTTTAGCTCCATTTTCTGATAATACCTCATGGCAAAGTATTTTCATTTCTTCAACAGGAAAGGTCTCCTCAGCAGGAAGACCACCACCAAAGGATATTATGTCCTGCGAATCCGTTAATTTCAGAAGTTCTCTTACTTCAGATGCCTTAAGTGTACGGGCTCTCCTTGCAAATGTATCATTTATCATTATATTCCCTCCTCCATATCAAAAATTTCATAAAAACGGATTAATCTCTGCTTCAAATGCATATTTCTTTTTTAAGCTTCCGGCAGAGTACTTCTTTATACAACTCTTTAAAATAGAAATGCCCTCTTTTATGTCCTTTTCATTGGGATAGGAAAAATTAAGCCTTATATAGTTACCGTCAATACTATAACCCGGATAGAATATATCTCCCAGCATCACCACAACACCTTTGTCGGCCAATCTTTTGACAAATTCACTCATGCGTATATAATCTGGAAGCCTGAGCCATATAAAATATCCTCCATTCGGCACGGTTATTGTCATACCGTCTAAGCTACCTTTGTTTATTTCATTTAGCATCAAATCTCTTTTGTTCTTATACATTTTTCTTAAATAGTCTAAATGCGGCCCCATATGTCCGGCATTTAAAAATTCATTAATCATAAACTGAGAATGTGTACTTGTCTGTATATCCGTAATCTGTTTAAACTGAATAAACCGGCCTATAATATTCTCACTCGCCACAACAAAGCCTACTCTTAGGCTGAAGGAAATTGTTTTTGAAAATGAGCTGAGGTAAACTACATAGTCGTTATTGTCCAAGCTTTTCAGAGAAGGTAATGGGTTGCCACTGTAATATAATTCACCATAAGGATCATCCTCAAGAATCGGCAAATTATAATAATATGCAAGTTTCAGAAGTCCTTTTCTCCTTTCGAGGCTCATGGATATTCCCGTCGGATTATGAAAATTAGGCTGAGTATATATAAATTTCGGTCTGTACTTTATAAGACAGGATTCCAGAATATCCAGCCTTATTCCCTCATCATCCATTGGTATTCCTATAATTTTTGCATCATAACTTTCAAATGCTTGTATAGCACCTATATACGTAGGTTCCTCCACCAGAACTACATCACCCGGTTCTATAATCGTCCGTGCAAAGAACTCAATAGACTGCTGTGATCCTGATGTAACCATTATCTGTTTTGTCCCTGCATTAATACCAATTTCCTGTATGTATGCCTTGATTGCCGTTTTCAGTTCAATACTTCCATCAACCGGAGTAGGCATAAACAACTTCTCCCTGTGTTTTTCTATTATCTGAGTCTGCAGATTTTTCATAAGGTTAATATCGCACGCGTCTTCTGAAGAAATACCCGATGCAAAAGAGATAATTTTTTCTTTTTCAAATACTGATAATATGTTATTGATTGTTTGCTCTCCTGATTTTGCAGATCTCTTGCTTTCAAACTGTCCCCACCTCAATGGCGGTATGTACATTTTCTCCTGAGCGATGTCCTTTGTCAGTGGTGCAAGAACTACAGTTCCGCTGCCGATTCGTGATTCAACCAGCCCGTCGGCTTTAAGCTCCATATAAGCTTTAACAACCGTAGTTCTGTTTACACCAAGTTTCATGCTCAATGTCCTTTCAGCAGGTAGAATAAAACTTGCAGGTAGCTTGCCAACTGCAATCTGATGCTCTATCTGTTTTTTTATCTGCAGGTATATGGGAGTTTTCGATTCTCTGTTTATTATAATATCCATTTTTTACCTCCTCTCACACTACTAATGTACTTTTATAATTATAATTCCTTAGTTTTTCAAAATTGGTATCATCCAATTTCATTATAAGTCAAAATTAATTGGGAATAAACATCCAATTCTCATATTTTATGCCCATCCAATTTTAAATTGTATAAGCAAAAAGCTGTACCCTTGAAATCGTCTCGCTTCAAAGGTACAGCCCAATAATTCGTTTATACTAATTAATCTATTGCCTTCCTCAAGCCGGTGATTACCGGTATTGCAATGAATCCCCCTATCAAGGCAGTTACAAGTTGTGGCCAGCTGAACATACCTAAAAGTCTTTGAGCAAACTTTGGAAATTCAAAAATGTTCAGAAATAAATTGATAGAACCATACAAAAATCCAAACTTTAAAATTGAACCTAAAATAACCCCTGCATATTTGTTTTTGTTATACAAGAAGTAAAATACTATCACCAATAGAAGGTTGGCTACCGATATTACCGGAGCATACAATAGCAATGCTGCCGCCAGTGGAGCATGGTTATTTATTAGTGATGTAAACGGAGATAATACAGCGATTGCTACGCCACCTCCTATTCCGGCAGTCATTGCGGCTACTAAAATACACAAATTGACCATCGGGCCAACTACAAAATTGTTGAAAGGAAGGATTCTCCCCACCATCTGTACTACAACTACAACAGCAAGAAGAATCGCAGTTCTTGTAATCATTCCAATCTTGTCATTTTTCATATATGTCCCCCTTGTATGGATAATAAAAGCAAAATAGTGAATAATATATTGAATTACTGTATAAATATACCACAAAATTCTGCTTAATAACATCCTTTTAGCAATGTGATTAACTAAATTCCCATTTCCTATGGACTTTTCAATTGAAAAGTAGCATAATAAACCTAGAATTTTCACATAAATTGATTGATATTTTCTTATAAATTATCAAGTTTCGCATAATAAATCATAGAGAAGGGAGTAATACGAAAATGAATATTTCTATTACCAAAACTACAAATCCTAAACAAAAACCCGATCAGAACAATTTAGGATTTGGAACATATTTTACCGACCATATGTTCATTATGGATT
>JAEZIU010000161.1 GCA_023436485.1 Bacillota bacterium
GCTATCTGCTTTTATATTGTCCATAAATAATGTAATGACTAATTCATTTTTTATTTCTGATTTTGTAGTTGAGTTGACATTAAATGTTGAAGTAATGGCTTCTTTCTGTACATAAAAAACAATTTCCAAAAGAAGTAGCCCTGATAAAATCAGTATAATAATGATTTGCCTTTTTTTATTATACATCATTTCTACACCTTTTCATTTATTTAATACAATTTATGAATGTCATAGATAGTATTATACTTATCTGGTGTACACCCGCGGACTTTCCGTAACGAGCCAGAATATTATCGCCTTTATCCATCATGTGCTACTCATCCAATATCTCCAGTGCGAACATTATTTTGGGACATATAACGCGTTCTTCATGAAGTATTCGTGCTGTTCGTTGATTAGCTTTTTGATTTCGTTAACATCAGATAACGTAACATCGGGTATATCCAATACAAAAGCACCGCACGCATCCTTACTTTCTCCGTTTGGGAACGTATATGTATAAACAAATTTGTCGCCCTTACAATAACCGCATTCTCCACATTTTGCAAGCCGGTTATTGCTCGATAAAATCCTATCACGGATGACATCAGCGAATTTGTCCGAGTAATTAATACACGACGAAAACCGCAATCCGAAAAATGCTTTTCCACCGCCCTCTCGGACGCCGAACCGTGCTAATACTCGATTATGAGCAAGATTATTAAATGAAAGAATATACCCCTTTGTCCGTTTTCTCATGGGAGTGTAATCCAATTCGACCAATGCTTCGATTATAGGTTGATAGATAGATTTTTCCTCGTCGCTTATCATCTCATAAAATTCAAAGATAAATTCTTCCCATTTCTTCACTTGTACACCTCCTTGGGTTAACAGAGCAATGAATTTTACCGCTCTGTCTGCTCAGTCATAAACCCCCATCGAAAACCGAACTTATCAATAAACACAACTTCACAAGAACTATATGTGGTACTATGGATTGGATATATAGTAGTACAGCCTTCTTTCAAAATGTCATATGCTTTTTTAACCTCATCGCTTGTATCAAATGTGATGGTAAGCGATAAAGAAGTACTTTTTATTAAATCCACATCCATATTATCACACATCATAATTCTCTGATTTCCTATTAAAAGTTCGGCATGATAAATATAATTAGATTGTTCTGAACTCAATTCTCTATTCCAATCTCTTGTATCAGCATCAGAATATCTCAGTAGGCATCCCACATTTGCATTAAAAGCTTTTTGGTATAATGCTATGGCTTCTTCACAACGACCATTAAAATTGAAATTTGGTGTAATTAATAGCATCCTGCTCCTCCTTTATAGCTCCGCACTAAACATATAAGCGGTGCTGTAATTGTCATATCCATTAAGAAATACTTCTGCAGTCCAATATTTATCCGGGTACGGAATGGATACGCCTTGGCCAAGCATAATGTTTCTGGTGACATCATACATAGCATCACTGTCATAACCCTCGCGTTTGTGCATCGCATTCATATCGCCGGAGAAAGCGGCATACGCAAATTGGGAAAAGAATGGCGGACCAGCCTTGCCATTGTTCTGCGTCATGAAATCGAAATAGGTAAATCCTTCCGGCACAGGGGTATCTGCCCTCATAAACCGACCCCAAAAACCATGCCATGGACCAACATCCACACATTGCCCGTAATGGTGCATAAAGAAAACATCATAGTCAAGTTCTGATCTATATTCGTTCAGAGCGTCCAGAATGCTGAAAAGCTTTTTTCGAACCTCCACACTTGCTAAATCATCGCCCTCCCGCCCGACAAAACGCATGGCGGACATCTTTTTGTATTCAAAGCTGTCCACTTTGAAGCCCTCTTGCTGCCTCCGGGCCATATCCGGCATAAACAGCGCCCACTGTACCCCGGCATCGCAATCCTTCAAGTAATTGATATATCCAAATAAATCTACATTATCAGTACCTGTAGGACCTGTTTTATTTCCCGCAATTTGCTCCCGTATGCCACGCTCCAGCATGGCAGAAAAGTCAGCAAATACTTGGGCTACTACTTCATGCAACCGCTTGTCATGAACCAGCCCCGACAACTCGTCATCAAATCGATCCAATGCCTTTAATACCGCTGCGTTAACTACACCGGACGGTTCTAATTCCGATAAGTACATCCGAAGCTGTGCGTTCTGATCCTTGAACCGAGCAAGCACACCCTGCATTAAAATTTGCTCGTTTTCAGCAAGTTTTTCATCACTCCATTGGGAATCATCCAGCACCCATTCGGTCAACGCATCAAAAACACTCGGATTCTGTCCTCTTGCCTTCGCTGCCCAGTTAACAATTTCTTTATATTTTTCCGCATCCGTCAGTTTCTTGTCCCTCTGCCCTTCAATGTCGCTCCAATAAAACTCATCAATCAGTTTACGTGACATATCAAATCCACCTTGAATGGTAACGTTAATGGACAGCGGATGAAACAGTTTAACCTTTCCCCGCTGCACCTTCGATGGAGGTATGCCGTGAAACCGTGTAAACGCCTTTGAAAAACTTTCCTGTGTATCGTATTGATACCGCATAGCAACATCAATGATTCTGCTGTTTGGTTGCAGCAAATCTTGCGCGGCTAAACTCATTCGTCTATTGCGTATGTATTCACCAACAGTCATACCCATTACCAAGTGGAAAATAAGCTGAAAATGAGAGCTTGATGTATAGGAATGACTTGCTAATTTATCTATGTCGATATCATCGGTCAAGTGCTTTTCGATGTAAAGAATAGCTTTTGACAGGCATTGTATCCAGTTCATAGGGAGACCTCCTTTCAAGGAATATTTTACAATATCATGACCCGGAAAGTCATGTTTCAAAATACGATGATTTGTCATCCGATAACATGAATTTACCAACTTCTCACAATATGCTTTTATATGTTATCTATTCAATAACTCCTCATTTACAAAACACTTCGTAATATGATCATTGACCATACCTGTAGCTTGCATGAATGCATAAATGATCGTCGAGCCGACAAACTTAAAGCCCATTTTTTTCAAGTCTTTGCTTATCTGATCGGAGAGCGGTGTACTAGCAGGTACATCCCCCATATTCTCCCAATGGCCTGTGATAGGAGTATAATCCACATATCCCCAAATAAATTTATCAAAGCTCCCGTATTCTTCTATCACTTTTAGAAACACCTTGGCATTGCTCACAGTCGCGTTAATTTTTAGGCGATTTCTGATTATTTTTTCGTTTGCCATGAGCTCTTGAATTTTATTATCATCATAAAGGGCTACCTTATTTGGGTCAAACCCATCAAAAGCTTCTCTGAACGCTTCTCTCCTAATAAGCACAGTTAACCATGTAAGTCCGGCCTGCATACCTTCTAAAATAAGCATTTCAAACAACCTGATATCATCATGTACCGGCCGTCCCCATTCGTTGTCGTGATAATCTATGTAGATGGGGGTATTTCCTGCCCATGAGCATCTTACTTTATCATTCATAAAGCCTGTCCTCCTATCGAAATCAAATAATTTTTCTCTACCGGTAGATAATTGTCTCCTACTATCTGCCATAATTTACTGCCATGTAAATTGCATAATAAATACTGTTTATTATTAAGACGTACCGCTAAGTCAGAGGCAGTTATTTTTTACCCTGCTACACGATAACTCCTTTCTCAGCATATCATGACTACCATATAATTACAATCGAACGAAATATTAATTTTATATACCCTCGAACCAAAAAGGCGCAACCCTCGGAAAACCTTGATTTTCCTTGGATTGCGCTCATATTAATCATTGATACTTGATTAAGATCTCTTCATATTGAAGTACTCAAATTAAGCACATTCAGATCATTTTTCTGCGTGTCCGCTACCTAGAATGACTTCTATTCCTTCGTTTAATTTATTTATGTAAAAACATGTCAATCCATCTCAACTGAGAATTTATTGTCTTTATGTTTATACATTTCTTTTTGCTTCTTAGTTTATGTTACTCACTTTTATTGACAAATTCCAAACTTCCATCCTTACTATCTATTAAAAATTCATACTTTTCAGTATCACTCAGATTAAGATGACCTGACCAAGTACCTGTGTTTGTTAAAATATCATCTAAATAAATCATTTCTACTTCATTATTAATATCTATATTATATTCCTTTTCTAATTCCTTTACTCCAATCTTAGCAGCTTCTTCTACACTAATCTCTTCGTTCTTTGGCCTTGCGACGCCTTTCAATAGTATTGTATATTCATCCACTTCAATCGTTTCAATTCCGTCTTCATCATTTTCTATATTTGATGATGCATATTCACTTTGTTGATTCGCATTACCATTATCATCTTTCTGTATATTATTGTTGAAAATTAATATAGCTACTATTACAACAATAATAAATGCAGTGATTGATAGTATTACATATCTGGATTTTTTCATATAATTATTTCTCCTTTGAATTAACAACCAATATTTTACCATAAAGTATAATACAAATATCCTATTCTTTCCACATTTAATTTAAATAACTAAAACCTGACCCGCTTTTTTAGTTTATAGTTGTTAGCACCATCTTCCATAGTTTCATTACAGCATCAAAAAGCACAATCCATGGAAACCTTACTATTCCTTGGATTGCGCTCATATTAATCTTTGATACCCGACTACACTCTCTCTATATTGTACCCCTTATTTTACAACTATTTGACGTGTCCCTAAATTTCTGTTACAACTAATTCACATGCCTTGCTAATTCTGCTTGAACTGCATAAATATTTGTCGATTTGTTAAATTGTTTTTCGATTGGAAGTGCTACTCCAGATACCCATATCTTTAACTCTGCATCTAAATCAAGATGCCCAGCAGTCTCAACACTAAATTGTGTAATTTTACTATATGGAATGGAACGATACTCTACCTTTTTCCCTGTCAGCCCCTGTACATCTATTAATATCAGTCTTCTATTTGTAAAGATAAACATATCTCTTACTAACTTATATGCTCTGTCAATATTTTCATTTTCAGTTAACAAATTACCATATTCTTTCTGTGCCTCTTCTACACTATATTCAGATGCATTTCCCATAATTCCACTTAGTAATCCCATTTTCTTTCCTCCTACGTATGTTATAATATGTAAATCAAATTCATTATAACATTTCTCATAATCTAGTCAATCACATATTTCTCATTACTTACTATACACACAAATAGCGCAGCCCACGGAAATCCTTGATTTTCTGTGAATTGCGCAATATTAATTTTTTATTATTTCACATAACTTCCCTTTGAATAACTATGCTTCGGATTATGCTTATATTATTAAGTCAATTTCATGGATAAATATTGCTTTGCAAGCCATATTGCATTTTCGGTAACTGCCTTTGTTCCGTCTATACGTAAAACAGGACAATGCAACTCCGTTATCCATTGTTCATCCCGTTTTAAGCATACTGATGGTGGTTCTCCTGTGTCATATTGTTCAGCAAGAGCCAAGCTATTTAGATTAAATTCATACATGTCCCCACCTAAGAGCACTCTATTTCCCCAACGCTTTAGAGCACGCAAACGATACCGTTCCACACAGATTTCAGTTGGCGCGGTAATAAATACTGCCAGATCAAATAGCGGATTAAAGGTTTCGCGGATACTCCACATCTGCCCCGACATTACAAAATGTGGAAATTGCGATATATCATTCATCAAACGCTCTGTTTTAAGTTCCTTTGTATACGATACCGTATATGGAATCTCCGTATCCCACCGGTAATGATAATCATCCAAATCGAAATGTTGAAAATTTAACTGTTGTGCCAACTCTCTACCAAGTGTTGTTTTTCCTGTACCCATTGCACCGAAGATTATTATCCCTCTGGACACTAAGTCACCTCTTAAAATATAAATTTTCCAAATATTCTATTCTGATATAATCGCTCTTTCGCAATAGTAAACGATTGTGAAAGGTATTCCTCAATTACATTTATTGATATCATACATTATTTAATTATAAGTTACCACTACTTTAAATCTAATTTATTACCTGGTTAAAAACCCTTAATAATATTTGATTGTATAAGTTATACCCTAATTAAAGTTCTCGAATTTTATAAGCTCTTTGTTAGATACTAGTTCGCTACCCATATTGTTCTAAGCTGTATTACTCTATTTCTCATTACTTATTCTAAATCACAAAAAAGCGCAATCCCCAGAAAACCTTGATTTTCCTTGGATTGCGCTCATATTAATCTTTGATACTTGATTAGACTCTCTTTATATTGGAATGCATATTTTACTGGGGTTTCAGACATTTTTGTTAGCTACGTGTACGCTACGTTCATTGCTCTATATTGTTTGGTTATGTTCACAGTTGCGAAGGGCAACGAACCAATTGAACTTCGCCTAATGCTTATTCGGAATAAACTACTTTAATGAAACAGGAAGCCAAATCTCAACAATACACATATCATCAGCATCATCCCATTTGACATATTTTTCTATAGTAGGAAGTCCAGATAGCTTGTACTTGCTTTGTGGTAGAAACTCCTCATGGATACGTTTCCATATACCTCCAAGAGTTTGACCCGTAATAGAGCCATTAGCTTCAAACTTGAGCCAAGTAACACTCGGATATTGATAGGTATCCAAACCTTCAATATCTTCTTTATCCCATTCAATACCGCACATATAGTCATTGCTTCCGTCATCACCAAATCCAAAGCATAGACCTAAATCAAAAAATTTTCCACTAATTTTCTTGATTTTCTCATTACTTCCATCACTTTTTACAATCGCCCACGTACCACCGCCATATGGTGTTGTACGTCTTATTCCTATTACTTTGAATGATGATCTTTCAATCGTGGTGTAGTCCATTTTATCAACTCCTTCAATTTTAAGTGAGAAGCGAATACGACAATAGAATGTGAGAGTTACACCTGAAAATCTTGCTTCGGTTGGAGTAACACCATGCAATCGCTTAAAAGCAACTGTAAACGCATCAGCAGAATTATAGCCATATTTTAACGAAATATCAATTACTTTTTCATCTGTATTCTGCAACTCATATGCGGCACAGGTCAGCCTACGACGACGTAAATACTCCGAAAGAGAAACCCCTGTAATTTGTGTGAAAGAGCCTTGAAACATTGAGAAGGAACACGCTGTAATGTTGTTTATTTCTTTTTCACTAATTTCTTCGATCAGGTGTTCTTCTATATAATCAATCGCTTTATTCATTCTATCTACCCAATCCATTTTCGCATCTCCTTGATAACAATTATAAAAGATTAGTTTTCGTATTGCCCGCTATTCTATTAAGAGAAATTGACGGGTAAGTTACTGAAAATATAAATTTTCTGCTTCGTATTTGATAACTATTGTGAAAGGATTTCTAAAATTTCATTTGTAGCTATCATACATTATATAATGATAAGTTACTACTACTTTTCTATCATCTATTTAATAGCTACTTGTTCGCTACCCACATTGTTATAAACTTTTCCAAGCTATCTCTTATTACTTTTACAAATCATATAAAAAAAGCGCAACCCCCGGAAAACCTTGCTTTTCCTTGAATTGCGCTCGTATTAATCTTTGATACTAGACTAGACTCTCTTCATATATTCGCCGGATCTGGTGTCAATCTGAATCTTGTCACCCTGCTCAACGAATAACGGAACATATACGGTAGCACCTGTCTCAACAACTGCGGGCTTGCTGGCACCGGTTGCTGTGTCACCCTTAAAGCCGGGCTCTGTATCAGTAATGACAAGCTCTACAAATAACGGAGGCTCGATAGCAAATACCTGTCCACCATGGGAAAGCATTTTAACCATCTCATTTTCCTTAACAAACTTAAGGGAGTCACCGATCGCATCCTCATTCATACCGATCTGATCAAAGGTTTCTACATTCATAAAGTGGTAAAGCTCACCATCAGAATATAAGAACTGCATATCGCTTCTCTCGATATGTGCCTGAGGGTATTTCTCTGTCGGGCGGAAAGTTCTTTCCACAACACCGCCATTTTTAATATTCTTTAATTTGGTTCTTACGAACGCTGCGCCTTTACCCGGTTTTACATGTTGAAACTCTATAATCTGGTATACGTTATTGTCCATTTCAATCGTCAGACCGTTTCTGAAATCGCCTGCTGAAATCATACTCAAAACTCCTCCTTAAAATT
>JAEZIU010000295.1 GCA_023436485.1 Bacillota bacterium
ATGATATGTTACTCTTGGACAATCTCGGGGAGTTAAAAAACTTGGAAGACGTAACTCATCGACTGCCCAAACTAACCCGTCACTTTTATCTAAATCACTTCTTGTTGGTATTCGTGGTTTGAAAAACTTTATGCCGCTTTCTTCACTTACATGAAATAGTCTCATCTTGGTACCTCAAAAATTCATATTTATAATTATAAACAATCTCTCTTAAAATTAGTTCATTATAAAATAATACTATAATCTGGAATATTATCATGTCAAGTTTTTCTCGTTACCGCAATATTAAATTTTCAAAGATCATTTTAGTTCATAATAGACTTACATTGTCTGCTCCCGGATCACCGGCAGAATATATGAATTTTGCGCCCGAACGCGGGCATGAAAAAACCGCATTTTCACTGAATATGCGGTAATAGAATGATCCTTGATATATAAGACTAACACACCCCTGTATTTTGCTTATATTATTCTCCATCATAGTACTCAACTTGCTGACTTATCTTAAAAAGCTTATTAATATCCTTACCCCATATTCCAACTTTTCCCGAATCAGGATAAAACGCTACATCAATTTCGCTATGTGTGTCAAAATCCAAATATTCAAGTGTATCCGTTTCAGATGTATTCGTTAATTTATGAGCCCCCTTTTCATTAGCTGGGAAAAACAAAAAGTCACCAGCAAATACTTCTTTATCTCCTGTAGGAGTTTTAAGGATTCCCTTACCTTTAATGATATAAAAGGCCTCTTCATTCTCTGTATGATAATGGTAGGGATATGCTGATTTCCCTGGAGGTATCAGATAAACTGATATTGCACATCGTCGATTATTACCTTTTGATACTAATTCACGCTTAAAATATTCATATCCATCATGCTCATTTTTATGTTTAAGTGGTATATCTTGGATTTTAATTTTTAATATTTCATCCATATTCATTTTCCTCCAACTTTATCAAAATTTTTTATTCACACTTTAAAAGATACCAATCAAAAGCATGCATTTTCAAATAATACTACATCTGGCATGGTATCTATGTCAAGTTTCCACTCTTACCGCACTATTCAGTTGTCAACGAACAAGTTTCTTAATCGCATTACCGCTATATTGCGAACTAAAAATAAAAAAGTACCGCACTTTCATTCACTGAATAATGCGATACTGATTTTTATAATTGTATTCACTTTTTTAATTCTACTAATTCATAACTGTAATTTAAATCATAAAATATAAAGATTACGGATATAACGTTGTTTCTATACTATTTTGTCTGTTTTGTGGGTCATCTTCATTTGTTAATTTCAACTATTACCTGCTCAACGCTATCTTCTAAATTAAAATTTTCAACTTCAATTACAGGACAATTTAACTTTGTTATCCAAGCCTTGTGCTTAAGTAAACTTCGTCCATTTCTAGTGCCACAATCATAGGCCGCTGCCCATTCAATAAAATCTTTACTATCTTTGTATCTGTCTCCGCCCAGTAAAATTCTATCTCCGTATCGTTCATATTCCCGATGTTTAAGACGTTCTAATCTTATATCCTGAGGCACATATACGAAAACAACCAAATCAAAATAAGGAATTAAGATGTCACCCCATCCACTAAGTGAACCGCTAAGAATCCATTTATTACAGCTAATTAAATCTCTTTGCATTAAGTGTAAACATTCTTCTCTATTTCTTTCTACAGTAAAAGGTTCTTTTGTTGCTTCCCAAAAGTAATTATCAGAGTCAAAATGCTTAAAGCTGAGTATTTCACAAACGCTTTTAGCAATAGTTGTTGTTCCTGAGCCCGAAGCACCAAAAATATGTATTTTCCGTTTCATATTTATCCTTCCTCATAGTAATAGCCGATTTCCTTTAGTTACGTATTTTAAAACAATTCTGCCTTATATGCAAAAACTCATTACATTTATACTATATTTGGAATGATAACGAGTCAATAGATTTTTAAAGTACCTCACTATTCAGTTTTCAAAGATCTACTTACTTTGTTCACATTATTTTGCTACCCTGCACTAACGTCATGTTGCCATTATTAATCAGTTTGTCGATATATCAATACGTCCCATCCTGCTTCTGTTAATATCTTTTCCATTGCTTCAACTGCTCTTACATTGGAATTGCCTTGCCCTCCGGGGACATTAATAAAGTATCTTGGCCCAATCCATTCACGTTTACCTCTTGTATGTAATCCGCCTGCCCTAACTGCCTCAATAACTTTTTCTCATTTGCACTTGGTAGAGATAAAGTTACAGTGTCAAGGTTTGCAGTTCCGCCATCCTCTCCCCGTGCTGCTATTTCTCCTGCCTCCGTTGCCCGTTTCAAATCCTCAGTCAATTTTTTATAGTCATATTTCATCCGTTACTCCCCCAATCAACTCATTTTATAAACGCCTAGGCTCTTCCATCCTAGATTCATACTTTTGCGTTTCTTACTGTATCTTTTGAGAAATGGCCGAATTAATGCATACTGTAAATCTCCTATTAGGCTGCTTCCTTTAATGATAACCAATAGTCTTTTTAAACTCTTTAAAATCTTTCATTATTTCACCTTCTTAATCATTTTTGTTTATTGGCTTTACCTTTTTAGGTTTATTTGTAAATTAATTGGTGCGTAATATATTCTGTAATGGTCAAGTAATTTTGTAACACTACTATCTAATTTGTTCTAATTGATACCTTGCCTCAATAGGAGTCATGTAACCATTAAAGGAATGGGGCCGGATTTGGTTGTACCAGACATAGGCATACTCT
This sequence comes from Bacillota bacterium, assembly GCA_023436485.1. Classification (GTDB taxonomy): domain Bacteria; phylum Bacillota; class Clostridia; order Acetivibrionales; family DSM-1351; genus Ruminiclostridium. The sequence goes on from JAEZIU010000295.1 coordinate 2,761, forward strand.
GCAACTGCTTTGTTTAATTCTTCATCTGTCCAAAAGTAATAGCGGTTTATTAACTCATTTTTCAGGCTGTTGAAATAGCGTTCCATGGGGGCATTATCATAAGGACATCCTGCACGACTCATACTTTGCGTAATGCGGTGTTTATGGCAGAACAGAATAAACTGCTGAGAAGTAAACTGGCTTCCTTGATCTGAATGCAGAATCAGGTTTTCTGGTACCGATTTTTGGGTGTTTAAAGCTTTCTCAAGTGTTCTTATGGCCAGTTCACTTGTAATCCATTTTCCCATTTCACTGGCAACTACGCTTCGGTCGTAGAGATCAATAATTGAGCAGTTGTAACGAAGCGTGCCATTTGACAGAGAAAGATATGTAAAATCAGTACACCAGACTTGATTAATCTTGTGACTTTTAAAATCCTGATTTATAAGGTTTGTGAAGATTTTGTGAGCATGACCTTTTCTGTATCCCGGGCCTTTTCTCCGGCATGTACTTAGAAGTCTTAGCTCCTGGTTCATATATTTATAAACGGTGGTTTTGCTTAGTTTTATTCCTTTGCGCTCGAGAAAAACGCGCATACTTCGATGTCCCAGTATACCGCCTGTTTCATGATAAATACTTTCGATTTCATGACATATCTGAAGCTTTTGAGCCTGATATCCGGCTTTTGCATGATTTAGATAATTGTAATAAGCATTAATGCAAATTCCCATTTTTCGAAGCATCCAGCGTATACCATACTTGCCCTGATGTTTTTCAATAAACCGATAAGCCTCTAATCGATTTCCCTAGCAAAGAATGCCGCCGCTTTTTTTAAGAAGCTATTTTCCTTTTCCAGTTCTGCATTTTGTTGACGGAGTTTGCGAACCTCTAGCATAAGATCGTATTCGTTTTTAGCTTCATCATTATTTTGGCATTCTTCGCGGTAATTTCGAATCCAGTTGGAAATGGTAGCATGGGATGATCCATATTCGGCTGCCAGGCTTGCGATGGTACGACCATCCTGGAGGTGTTGCTTAACAACTTTTTTCTTGGTTTCTTCAGTAAAACGCTGCATATAAATTCTCCTTTTCTAATAGATAATATAATCCATTAGATAGGGATGTTACAAGTTTAATATACCACTACAATCCCCATTACTTGATAATGAATTACCAAACACGATTAACTTTTCTTTTTCTTTTACCCATTCAAAATTAAGAACTTCAAGAACTAATGCATCAAGTAGCTCTTTCTCAATAGTACTACCGTTATCATGATTGTTCCCAGTAATGTACTTTCCATTAATTAATGAGACAGCGGATTCGCCAGATTGTTTATTCTTACCCGTTATATTATTTGCATTTTCTTTGGTAACAGCAAACCCATCCTCAAATATAAACTGTACACCGTTTTTGATGATTATTTTATTAATTACCATATCGTGTAATGAAACTGTATTTTCATCTTCAGATACAAATTTCCACATACTTTTTATCCTCCTTTTCCAAACTGTTCTACATCTTGATGTATAGATATGATTTTACAACATTACTACGCTATCCCGCTATATTGCGAACTAAAAATAAAAAAGTACCACACTTTCATTCACTGAATAATGCGATACTGATTTTTATAATTGTATTTCACTTTTTTAATTCTACTAATTCATGAGGGCAAATAAATCACATAATATAAATATTTGAACTTAATCATACGGATTGCTGTTTATAATTAAACTTTTAAAGCCAATGTAACGCCCTAAAAAACGTATTTAAACTTCTTTTACGGAATCTCTAACATAAGGAAATATATTTCCAAATTCATGTTCAATTTTAAGTTCATCAAGTACTTGTGATAACTGACCCTTGTGATGTAGCTGATGCGTTATATGCTGAGTAATATATTCCCATACCGACATATCAACTGTCCTGCCATTATAGATTTTCAAGTTTTTCTTTTCGAGTTTAAGTTCATCCTCTGTTACCTCACTTATGAAACCAATTAATCCCTCATCCAGTTCCTGCATAATTGTAGATGATTCACTAAATGAGTTTTCAATTCGTTGCAATGTTTTTCTACTTGCAGAATAATCTCTACCTGCAATATAAAACATTGCATTCAAATAGTACCACTCTGCTATAACGAGATGATTGAATAGGCTATTAATACTTTTGTAATATATATTTCTCTCACGATTCAATTCATCCTCAGAAAGATTTGAAAGAAGTTTAATTATCTCATTATTCGTATCTCTATTGTATTTTGTATATAGCCTCAAAATGTTTATCATATATATCCCCCTCATAGTCCTGTTATTAGTTCCAAGAAATTTCTACTTTATGTCGGCAGAAACACATATAAATAGCACATTATATCCATGATCGTTCCCCAACCATTAATATTACCAGATATTATTACCTACTAATATTAATATACCATTATTTGGATGTGATTACAATAGGTCTCAATGAAATTAAAAAAGATGAATATAAGGAATAGAAATTAATATATTCTGTTACATAATATCCTACAATTCAATCTTAAAACTATAACATATATACTATATTTGGTATTAATTGGGGTCAATGTACTTTTATTGATACAAGTACCGCATTATTCAGTTGTCAATGTTCAACTTACTTTGTTCGCAATGTTTTGCTATTACCACCCTATAAATTGTTTTATGTCTTTTGCACCATTCATTTTCATTTACATCTCCATTTCCTGCTCTTCTTCATCAGATACTACAGACGAAACATTAATTGAAACTACTTCTTTGTCTTCAATTGATGCTTCATAGTTTCATTTAACATTGTTTTGAAACTAGGCATTTTCCAAAAATCCTTTCCTGCTCCTGAAGGTCATTGATAATATCTTGAATTGAATCGATTTCCTCCTTTCCGCTGCTATTAACTGAATCAGCTCCATAACCAATAGTCCTCAGATAATAAATTAGCTTACCTGGCATTGCTCCCCATAATAATTTATCTTGGGTTCTTTCCATTTGATTTACCTCCGTTCAAATTTATGATATAATGCACACATAATAAAAACCCCTGATATCAAGGGTTTCAAGTCATTAATTATATCGGCGATTGTATATCAATTAACTAAAGGTTTAAGTATTGAAGAAATTAAAAAGAGTGGCTTTGACACCTATTTTGTTGATCATGCAACAGCATTGTACCCTATTGCTGCCTCGGGTATGCCTTTTACAGCAACATACTTCCAATCAAAAGGCGATCCGATTACAGATTTAATGGAAGACCTTGCAGCAGAACAAAAAGCGAGAACGACATA
>JAEZIU010000020.1 GCA_023436485.1 Bacillota bacterium
CTGATATCATTGTAGGAATTGACATAGGTACTTCCAAGGTAAGTACAGTAATTGGAAAAATTAACACCATGGGCGAGGTAGAGGTCTTAGGTAAAGGAACTGATCCTTGTACTGGAATTAAAAAAGGGATCATTGTAGATATTGAGGCTGTTTCATCATCTATTAGAAATTCGGTAAAAATGGCTGAAACTCAAGCTGAAATCAAGGTTGTTACTGCATACATCAACATTTCAGGATTGCATGTGGATATTAAAAACCATAGAAATTTTACTAATGTTGCCAGCGAAAATAAGGAAATTACAAGAAACGATGTACAAAAACTACTTTACTCGGCAGGTACTATGGATATACCGGAAGGTAGCGAGATTATTGACGTTGTTGCCAGACAGTACATAGTAGACGGTTACGATGGTATTACTGATCCGGTTGGAATGAAGGGATCAAAGCTTGAAGGCGATTTTGACGTAGTAATAGGTAAGGTAATCTCAATACAGAATATTGTAAGAAGTATGGAGAAAGCCGGCTTAAAAGTTGATGGAATTATACCCGAAGGCTTTTCTTCAGGGGAATGTATTTTAGCACCCGATGAAAAGGAAATGGGAGTAGTGCTTATTGATGTTGGAGGAGGTTCAACTGAAATAAGTGTCTTCAAAAATGAGATGTTGGTTATGAACAAATGTATTCCTGTCGGAGGAGATCATATAACCAATGACTTGTCTATAGCTCTCAAAATAACATATTCTGAAGCGGAAAAGGTAAAAAGACAACTTCAACTGGCCTCAACAGCACTTATAAAATTTGATCAGGATATAACCGTCAATGATATCAGTGAGAGTTTTAAAAAGAATATTAAGGTTTCAGATATTATAGAAGTAATTGAAGCAAGAGTTTATGAGATATTCAGCATTTGCTTTGATTTGATCCAGAAAAACTGCCCCGGTAACTACGGTGCGGGCGTTGTGCTTTCTGGAAACGGCATTTCAACAATGGACGGCTCAGTACAAATTGCAAATGAGCTATTCGATATGCCGGTTAGAATAGCATCACCGAAGGTAAGAAGTTTATCCGGTCTGCAGCATTGTACTGCCGCCGGTATAATTAGTTATATAGGCAAACAGGAAAGAGAAGCGAGTACAACGAGTTCTATCACTAAGAAAGCTGATCTAAAACCTGTAAAAAAATCTAATAAAAGTTCACTTCTTAAGAAGGCATTAAATGCCTTAAAAGAATTTTTTTACTAGGTAATAAAATCAAAACTTGCCTTATTTGTTTTTATAATATATAGTATTATTATGTGTTTTTCTACGTTATATATAAAAAAAGACAATTTATTCCGTTAAATTTAATAGATATACACATCAAGTTTTATTACAAATGCTAAAGGGGGATTTAAATTGCTAGATTTCGAGATTGACATGGACCATTTTGCCCAAATAAAAGTTGTTGGTTGTGGCGGCGGTGGTAATAATGCCGTTAACAGGATGATAGCAGCCGGGTTAAGAGGCGTGGATTTTATAGCGATTAATACTGATAAGCAGGCATTATTTTTATCAAAAGCCAATACTAAGATTCAGATAGGTGACAAGCTTACTAAAGGGCTTGGTGCCGGAGCAAATCCAGAAACTGGTGAAAAAGCAGCAAATGAAAGTAAGGATGAAATCGCACAGGCTATAAAGGGCGCTGATATGGTTTTTGTTACTGCCGGTATGGGTGGAGGAACTGGAACCGGTGCAGCTCCTGTTGTAGCACAGCTCGCAAGAGAGATGGGTATTCTTACTGTAGCTGTTGTTACAAAACCTTTTATGTTTGAGAGCAGAACTCGTATGCAGCACGCTGAAAGAGGTATAGAAAACCTCAAAAATTCAGTTGATTCTCTGGTAACTATTCCAAACGACAGACTCCTTCAGGTTGTTGAAAAGAGAACAACCATGGTAGAGGCTTTCAGAATGGCTGATGATGTATTACGTCAGGGTGTACAGGGTATTTCTGATTTGATTGCCGTTCCCGGTTTAGTAAATCTTGACTTTGCCGATGTAAAAACAATTATGCTTAGTTCAGGTTTGGCTCACATGGGAGTTGGTAGGGCATCGGGTGAAAGCAGGGCAGAAGACGCAGCGAAACAAGCAATTCAAAGTCCGCTTCTTGAAACATCAATTGAAGGAGCACGGAGAGTACTTGTAAATATTACGGGAGGACCTGATTTGGGTTTGTTTGAAGTAAATACTGCAGCCGAACTGGTTCAGAAGTCTGCCGACCCCGAAGCAAATATAATATTTGGAGCTGTTATTGATGACAATCTCAAGGATGAACTTATGATAACAGTTATTGCAACTGGTTTTGAGACTAGCCCTATCTTAAAGAAGACTGAGAAGCCTGTTGAAAAAGTAGTTAAAAATCCTGTATCTGCAACTGCGTCAACGCCTGTTGAAAGCGGAAGCTACGGTTCGTTTCCTCAAGAGAAAAATTCTTCTGGATCAATGTCAGTTGACAATGAACTTGATATACCAACTTTCCTGAGAAGAAACAGATTTAAGTAAATAAAGCATAAATTCAGTTAATTTATCGCATTTACAACCCGTTGGAATTTCCAACGGGTTTTTTGCATTTTCAGGGTTTTTGAAAACCTATTTTGTCATATGAAAATCCTTTTTCTACATTTCTTTTTGACAAACTTTTGTCAATTAACTATGTATAATAAACATAAAAACATAAAGGCTTGAATAATAATTTAATAGATACAATTTCCGTACAGGTCTTTTAGTAATTGTGAGGTATAAAAGTGGAAATTTATTTGGATGTTCTTATACTTGAAAATTTGGTTATTAATTATCTTATTCTATATGTTACTGCGAAGTTTTCCCGATATAGTACCAGTACTTTACGGTTATTCTCAGGTGCGATAATAGGTGCCTTATATGTCGGTATTATAATAGTTGAACCTGATGTAAAGGTATTCTATACTACTTTGGCAAAGATACTTTTATCCTTCTTTATAATAGCTGTTACCTTCTCACCGAGAAAGGTTATGACGTTTATCAAAACTCTGGTAATTTTCTACATATCTACTTTTATTTTTGCAGGTGCAGCACTTGCTTTCTTGTTTTTCAATGAACAGGGAGGCTTTGTAAAAAACGGTATTGTTTATGTCTGCGGACAATCAAAGTGGAGTTTGATGTTTTTTTCACTTGTTACGGTAGGTATAATTATAAAAATATTTATGGAAGTAATTCAAAGCAAATTTACCAGGGAAAATCTCCTTATACCTGTTAAAATATCTTTTGATAACAGGAAGATAGGGTTTCCTGCCTTGGTAGATACCGGTAATTCACTTAAGGACCCTTTAACAAATATTCCTGTAATGGTTGTGGAATTTAAAGCGCTGGAAGAACTACTGCCGATAGAGATAAAGGATATCTTTAAAAATTCAAAGGAAGACGATTTAAGCTGTGTAACTACAACGATTTCAACTTCTAAGTGGTTTTCAAGATTTAGGTTAATACCCTTTAGCTCACTGGGCAAGGAAAACGGAATGCTTATAGGGTTTAGACCTGATTTTATTGAGATAGGCGAGGAAGAAGAAAAAAGGGATGTAAAAAATGTGATTGTAGGTATATACAACAGGTCCCTGTCAAGGAATGAAAAGTACAAGGCACTGCTTGGCCCGGAACTGGTT
>JAEZIU010000035.1 GCA_023436485.1 Bacillota bacterium
GTTTTCCGTCAGTGTTTGGTTCCATTGCGATGGTTGAGAGAGAGATGACATTATCTTTTCCGTTGCCGCATCTTTCCTCGATTAATTTTAATCCTTCTTCGTACCTGCCCAATTTTAACTCCTCCTACAACTGTATTTATCAACACATTACAGCATTTATATGATTTACGTTATTGTACATATATTAACTGAATTATAACATAACTATTCTAAAGAAGTTAGTTTTTTCCTTACTCCACCGACTTAAGTGATTCTATCATATCAATTGTCTGCAACTTGAAATAAGTTACTACTTGCATTACCACAGAGAATATCACCGTGAGTAACGCTGCCAGTAAGAAACTTAGCCATTTTATTTTCTTGAACAACACCATTGAGTTTTCTCCAATTACATCAATTACCAAACCGTGCATATACATTCCCAATATCAAACCCACCCCGATACTTATTAAGGTCAGGATAAAGGCTTCACGGTAAATGTAACCGTTTGTTTCTTCGTCGGTGAAACCCAGTACTTTAAGAGTTGCAATTTCACGGGTTCGCTCGCTGATATTGATGGATGTCAGATTATAAAGAACGATTATGGCTAAAAGCGAGGCAACTACCACAATCAACAGGATTATACTATTAAGGCTTTCGTTGTTGTCAAGCACCTTCTTTATCAAGTCACTGTTAAACACCACATTCAAAACCAAACCGCTGTCAATAAGCCTTTCTGCAAAAGCCGTTTCATCTGTTTTATGATTTGACACAATAGCGTTATAGGCTGCAGCTTTTCCGAAAATCTTATTGTACATTTGATTATTCATATAGATATAATCAGCTGTATAGTTTTCAGCCACACCACTAACGTTTAGCTTATAAGAATTATTTTCAGCATCTTTTACGGTAATGGTATCGCCTTTTCCGGCATTATAAACCTCTGACAGTTTTTTTGTAATAATGACGCCGCTGTCGCTGAGAGTTAACTGTTTCCCGTCAGAAGGAGTTTTAAGATTATAGTATTTATAAAAAACATCCTCATTAGCAGGTACTATTAAAAAAGCATCGTGGGTTTTATTTTTTGTTTCACATTTTAAGGCAGTCTGTTTAAGTAAAAGTGGCTCTTTTACCTGCTCCCTTGTTAAAAGGCTTTCCAAGTCACCTTGTATGTTCTTTATTTCATTTTTTAATATAACCATATTGTCATAACGGAATATTTCACCATACTGTTTTTCCGCCACACCATTCATGCTGTCTCTCAGTCCAAACCCCACAAGTAGTAGGGCCGTACACCCCGCTACTCCAACGATTGTCATAAAGGCTCTCTTTTTATACCTGAACATATTTCTCAAAGTTACCTTCCATGTAAAGGACAAGTGGCCCCAAAGAGGTTTGATTCTTTCCAGAAGAATTGTTTTACCGTTTTTAGGGGGAGCCGGTCTCATTAATGCCGCTGGCTTTTGTTTAAGCTCTTTGTTGCATGAAATAACCGTTACTATACTCATAAGGGCAAAGGTAATAAGTAAAATTACCGAAAATGTCCCCATACTGTATTTAATAACAAGGGACGGCAGATTAAACCGGAAGGTTGAGTAAATCAACGGAGGAATAACTCCGCAACCTGTAAAAAATCCTACAACAGCCCCCAATCCGGAAGCAGACAGTACGTAGAACAGATATGTTGATATTATACTGCCGTCTTTGTACCCCAGTGAGGTTAATGTACCCAACTCACTTCTTTCTTCCTCTATCATCCTGACCATTGAGTTTGATGCCATGAGCATTACAATAAGTATGAAAAAGAAAGGAAAGATTGCTGCAACCGAAGTAACAACGTCAATACCTGATTTTAATTCACTGTAACCCCCGGCTGCCTCTCTGCCAAATATGTGCCATTTTGGCTTTTCAATATCAGAAACGTCTTTTTCCGCATCTGTAAGCTTTGCTTGTGCGTCTGTTATTTCCTTATTAAATTTCTCCAGATTTTTATCATACTCTGCATAGCCGTCCTTTATTTTCTTTTCATTCTCGGCTAATTCAATTTTACCCTGTTCTATTTTTCTTTTAGCTTTAGCGATTTCACTGTTAAAGGTGTTGATACCTTTATCCAACTTTGCTTCTTGAATGGTTAATGTAGTTATTGATTCCTTTAACTTTTGCAAGCCTTTTTGCATTTCGGAATATTGATTTATGGTGGCATTGAGCCGGATATATTCCTGACTTTCGGCAGGAAGCTGGCTTAGCTGTGCTTTCATACCCCCAATGGCGGTATTCAGCTCATTGATTTTAGCATCTATTTCTTCTTTTTTTATTTTATTTTGATTAAGTGCATTATTTATATCCTTCCAACCCGCGGATATTTTTTCTTTTGCCAATGCAAACTCTGCATTTTGCTTTTCGGTATTTCTTTTGAGCTTTGCCTCGTTGGCAATAAGCTCAGCTTTTCCTTTTTCCAGTTTACCGGCATTTTCGTCAAGGGTGGCTTTTGCATCCGCCAGCTTCTTTTCTCCCTTTACCTTTTCATCATTCAATTTTGTTTCATTTTCTCTTATTTCACTGTCGGCTTTCTTATAAATCTCCTGATATCTTGCATTTTCTCTGTCTGACTTTATTTTCAGAAGTTCGTTTTTTAATTTAGAGACTTTAGTATCATACTCTTTAGAATATGCTGCTGTTTTCTGTGTCCCCGCTGCAATAAGATACATTTCCGTATATGCTTCCAAAATAAAATTATCCTTGTTTATAAAAATAAATGAGGAAAGCTTTCCGTCACCTATAGTGGTGTTTCCATAATCTTCAGCAAGATACAGTACCGATTGAACTGTGCCTGTAACGGTATATTCCTTATTCCTGAGCTTTTTGTCCGTATCGCTTGTAATTTTTATTATATCCCCTGTTTTGTAGGTTTTACTGTCTGCAATACACTCGTCATATTTTTGAGGCATTCTGCCATCCACAAGTTTTAAGTTATTAACGCCATCTTCTATTGCGTGAATCCTAATAGCTTTATCCTGTTCCAAAACATCCAGTGAATAGCTTGGTAAAACTGCATTTACATTTTTAAGTTTCTTAATTGCATTAACATCTTGGTCAGTCAAGCCCATTGTGCTGACTACTTTAAAGTCCAAAAGATTATTTTCTTTATAATATTTATCCGCTACATCTGTCATATCAGGTGTTGTGGCTTGTATTCCGGCAAAAAAACCAACACCTATCATAACTATAATAAAAAGGGATATATACCTCCCAAAGGATTTCTTTATTTTTTTAAGAGTGTTTTTAAAAAGCAAATTAATCACCACACAATCTCTGCGGCTTTTTTAGGATTTTTGTTTTTAATAACATCCACCACCGTGCCGTTTTTTATTTTTATTATCTTATCTGCAATATCTGCAATGACTGCATTGTGTGTAATTAAGACTGTAGTCATACCCATTTCCTTACAGGTTTTTTGTAAAAGCTCAATAATTCTCTGACCTGTTACGCTGTCCAACGCACCTGTTGGCTCATCACACAAAAGTAGCTTTGGATTTTTTGCAATTGCACGTGCTATAGCCACTCTCTGCTGCTCTCCGCCGGATAGCTGAGTTGGAAAACTGGCCATACGTTCAGAAAGTCCCACCTGTTCCAATACATTTTTAGGGTCAAGTGAATCCGGGCATATCTGACAGGCAAGTTCAACATTTTCAAGTGCAGTGAGATTCCCAACAAGGTTATAAAATTGAAATACAAATCCTATATCCCTACGCCTGTAACTTACCAGCTTTTTTTTATTGTATTTGTGTATTTCGTTTCCACCGACTATAATTTTACCGTCACTGGGACTATCCATACCTCCAAGCAGATTTAAAACTGTAGTTTTACCTGCCCCTGACGGTCCAAGTATGACAACCAGCTCGCCTTTTTCTATGGAAAAAGTACAACCGTCTACCGCCGTAATTTTCACATCTCCTACTGCATATTCTTTTTTAATATTTTCAAATTCTATAAGTGCCATTTAACTGCCTCCGATTTATTAAACACTGTGTTGACAATCCAACTTGAATATATTATATTGACAGTGTGAAACTAATACAACAATCAGAATATCGATAAATGTAAGTTACCCGACAAATATTAAAAAAATGTTTAGAAAATAACAAAATTATTTTTTGGTAGTGGGAGGCCGATATGGAAACAAAAAATGCGGACAGGCGTGTAAAATATACCAAGATGGTGATTAAAGACAGCCTTGTTAAGTTTTTAAAAGAAAAGCCCATATCAAAAATAACAGTAAAAGAAATCTGTGAAGATGCGGATATTAATCGTGCCACTTTTTATGCACACTATACCGATCAGTATGATTTACTCCAACGAATTGAAAATGAAATAATTGATGATATTAATTTGTACTTAAACGAATATAATTTCGAAGAAACTAATCTTATCGATATTAAAATAATTGAGAGGATTCTTGAATATATTGCGGAAAACGCAGAACTTTTTGACCTTTTGCTTAATCTAAACGGAGATATAAAATTTCAGCAAGAATTCATTAATATTATAGGGCAACAGCATTTCCTGCCCATACTAGGTAGCAACTCTGTAAGTAAAGAAGATGCAGAGTATTTATTTCACTTTTTAGCCTCCGGTGCGGTGGGTGTCATTCAGATGTGGCTTAACGGTGGCATGAAAAAATCTGCCAGAGACATTGCAGACTTAATACTAAAAACTTCAAATAACGGCAGAACATCCTTTATGCCGTCATAGAAAAAAGTGGTTATTGCAAAACAAAATTGTTTTACAATAGCCACTTTTCATGTATTCAAATATTAATATTCTTCATCTTCTGTATCTTCATCGTATACAGTGATTTCTTGAGTCTTTTTTATATCGCCACAAGTTATAGTGATTGTCGCTGTTCCGGCACCTACCGGAGTAATAACACAACTGCCATCTTCTTCAGGCTGGCTAACGGTAACAACCTTGGTGTCTGATGAAGTAACAGTAATGTCTCCGGGTGCATTATAAGGGTCTTTTGAAATATATAATCCAATCGGATCATCACCTACATACAATTCCGTTTCATAAAAATCACATTCAAGATCTTTCAATACAACTTCTTTTACAGTAATCTTACAAGTTCCAACCAGCTTGCTTTTATCGGGAGTAGATGTATTTTCATATATTGTTACGGTTGTAGTTCCTACTTTTAGACCTTTTAAATAAACGGTTTTATCCTCATTATACAGGTCAACAATTTCTTCGTCTTCCTGAACAAACAGGTAATTAACATCTGCCCTACTATTATTCATAAGTTCAAAAGCCCACATTGGGGAGCCTAAATCAACTGAGGTGTCTCCTGACATAGTTGCTTTTTTAACAGTAAACTTAATTGTACCAACTGTTCTGGTAATTTTATTATAGGTTTCTTTAACTGTTACAGAATACGTTCCAGGTGCTTTTGCTGTCAAACTGTGTTTAATGAAATACATTCCATCAAATTGACTGAGGCTTTCTTTCATAGAGAAATTCTTGTTATTGGAAACGTATGTATATATTGCATCGTTATTACGGTAAGAGAATTCGATAGGTTCATTTAGTGCACTTGTTCCCATTGACACAACCGGTACGAAATCCTGTGATACGGTTGAATTTTTCACTGTAACGGTACAAGTTCCAACTTTTGTTGTTTTACCGCTTAATTTCTGATTACAGGTAATTGTTGCACTTCCTGCTTTTACTCCAGTTATATATGCAGTAGTTCCACTAGCCTTTACTTTTACTATATTATTATTACTTGAGGTAAAGCTATAAGTTGCTTTTTTTACTGAATTTGATACATTCAAAGTATGCTTGTCTTCCTTTGAATAGTAATCAAAATTACTAACAATACTTCCTGCTCCAATAGTCATTTTAGCTTGTATTGACGGTTTAGTAGCAGCATTTGCTACATTCGATGCTAATCCTGCCGGTAGAATCATCGTCATGACTAACATCATACAAATAAAAATTCTTGCAATTCTGTTTTTTTTCAATTGGTACATAGTTTTAACCTCCAAAAAATTTTTGAAATGAAATTCAGCTGGAATGTATTTACTCTAAAATTTCATTATGTTAAAATTATAACATAATTCTGCTATTTTTCTCATAAATTTTTCCTATTTTCATCATTTTTTTCACTTTTAATCACAGTTTATAATTGTGTCATAGAAGTTAGTATAATCTTCTCTTTTACTGTCTAAAAAAGCGATTGCCTCACGGGGATGCTTATTTAGCAATCCAGTGAGCATATATGCCACATCAAAGCCCCAATTGTTTTGCTTTTTTATTGCAGGTATATGCTTTTCAATACATCCTATAATCGGTCTTAAATTATATTTGGGGTTCTTTATAAAGCCCAAAA
>JAEZIU010000054.1 GCA_023436485.1 Bacillota bacterium
TCAAGTATAAACCTATTCCACAACCAAATAAAAACAAAATCCTAAAAATTAATGCGAGCAATCGATTATGAATATACATAATTCTCACCTCTGCATTTCGACAATTTTTATTCTTGTGACAGCGGTATATATTTACTTTTCTAAAATAATTATATCATAAAATGTACTAAAATCTATACAATATCTCATAAAAATACTAAATTCTAATTTTTTTATACTATTTACAGAAAATTACCAATACAGATTGGTAATTTTTATGCTATAATTGTTGAGTCTGCTATTGAAATAAAGTAAGATTTGTTATAGTATTAACATTGATAAAAGACATTTATAAAAGTTGGGTGGTTGAAATTATGGCAACTAAGGTAAATAGCATTGAGGTTAAGAAAATAAATAGAAATGCCATATATAACTTTCTTTACAAACATGAACCCATATCTATCCAGGAGATTGCTTATACCTTAAATATGAGTCTGCCTACAGTAACTCAGAATATAAAGGAACTTCAGGAACGTGGGTTGGTAATAGAAACAGGTCTTTTTGAATCAACAGGAGGCAGAAAGGCGAAGGCTATTTCTTATAACAGCTCTGCCAAATATGCAGTAGGTCTGGACATAACACGCAACCATGTAAGTATTGTAATAATAGACCTTTGCGGGAAGCTTCTAAAGAATTTTAGAATACAGTACCCTTTTAATAATCACAAGGAGTATTTTAAAGGAGTAGGCGAATTTGTTACAAAAATGGTAAGCGAAGCTGGAATTAATGAAGCCAATATACTTGGGGTTGGTATAGCATTACCTGCCATACTTTCCGATGACCGTCAGACGGTGAGTTACGCTACTGTTATTGACTTTCAGGGTGGTAGTATAAATGCTTTTCAGGAATTTATTCCATACCCTATTATTTTGAGTAACGATGCCAATGCGGGTGGATTTGCAGAAATGTGGCGTGAAGATTCAAATGAAAATGTGGTATATCTTTCTTTAAACAATTCTGTCGGGGGCTCCATAATAATAGGCAAAAATATTTATGACGGACAGAACCAAAGAGGCGGAGAGTTTGGGCACATGACCATAGTACCAAACGGAAGAGAGTGCTACTGTGGCCAAAAAGGATGTGTAGATGCATATTGCTCGGCAAGGCTTTTGTCAGATAGCACAAATGGCAATATTTCAGAGTTTTTCAGACTATTAAAGTTAGATAGAGAGCCACAAAGAAAGTTATGGAATGAATATATATCGCATTTAATAGTAGCAATAAATAATTTGCGTATGTTGTTTGACTGTAAAGTTATATTAGGCGGATATGCCGGAGCTTACATGGATGAATATATTGGAGAGCTAAGGCAAATGGTGGCAAGGTACAATACTTTTGAAGTAGACGGAAATTATCTTCATGCGTGTAAGTATAAACTTGAGGCAACCGCCGTAGGTGCTGCACTTGCTCATGTTGATCAATTTGTAAAGAATGTTTAAAAACAATTCTTATAGGGCAGTAATATGTATAAGCATATTACTGCTTTTCATTTTTAGATACAGTTTTCTACCTTTTGTACAAATGTACTAAATATAAATAAAAAAAAATTCATATTTTATGTTGACTTTTACTAATTATACGATATAATCTTATTAAAAGTAATTTATAAAAGTCTTATATAAATCCGTCGACGAAAGATGGCAATTATAGTAATAAGTAATATAGGGTTTTTATACAAGAAAACTTATGGGGGAAGGAAATGGACAATAACATTAAGCTAAGAGTTTCGCAAATTGAAAAATCCTTTCCAGGGGTTAAAGCACTTGATAAAATCGATTTTACTGTAAAAAAAGGTACTGTGCATGTATTGTGCGGGGAAAACGGAGCAGGAAAATCAACATTGATGAAGATCATTAACGGGATATATCAACCCGATGGCGGTGAGATATTCATTGATGAGAAACCTGTAAAAATCAATAATCCCATACAGGCCAGGAATCTTGGTATATCAATGATTTTTCAAGAAATGAACTACGTTCCCGAAATGACGGTAGAGGAAAACCTGTTTCTAGGCAACCTGCCAGTCAACAAATTTGGTAATGTAAACTGGAAAGAAGTTAGAACACGTACGAAGGAATTATTAAAAAAGGAAAATCTGCCTTATTTACCTACCACACTGCTAAAGGATCTGACGGTTTCCGATATCCAGATGCTAGAGATTTTAAAGGCAATATCATACAATTCAGACATTATAATTATGGATGAACCGACCTCGGCCATTACGCAAAAGGAAGTTGAGAAGCTCTTTAAAAAAATTGAAGAACTGAAAGCCAGAGGAGTTTGCATCATCTATATTTCTCACAAACTGGATGAAATATTCCAGATAGCTGATGAAATAACAGTATTCAGAGACGGAACAGTTGTTGAGAGTCATCCAAAGGAAGAACTTGACATTGAAACCGTAATCGCACTAATGGTTGGACGTAAGTTGACCAACACCTATCCAAAGGAAGAAATCAAAATCGGAGAAAAGTTACTTGAGGTTAAAAAACTAAGCAACGGAAACGTTTATCATGACGTAAGCTTCCACCTAAAAAAGGGTGAAATCATAGGTTTTGCCGGACTTATGGGAGCAGGAAGAACAGAAGTTATGAGATCGATCTTCGGACTGGACCCGATTTCATCAGGAACAGTAAATATCAAGGGAGAAGAAGTCAAAGTCAAAAATGTACAACAGATTATTGAAAAAGGACTGGTAATGCTATCAGAAGACAGAAGAAGATACGGTATTATTCCGGTCAGGTCAGTAAGGGAAAATACAACATTGGCATTCCTTCAGAAGGTATTTTACAGATTCCGGTATCACAAGAAAGTTGAACAAAGCATAGTATCAGATATGTTTGAGAAAATGAGGGTAAAAACTCCTACTTTGGAAACACCTATTGCTTCATTAAGCGGTGGAAACCAGCAGAAAGTATTATTGGCAAAGTGGATGATAAGAAACCCGGATGTTCTAATACTGGATGAACCTACCCGTGGTATAGACGTAGGTGCTAAATTTGAAATATACAAACTAATGACAAATTTAGCAAAGGAAGGTAAGGGAGTAATAATGGTTTCATCCGAGCTTCCTGAGCTGATAGGTATGTGTGACAGGATTTATGTAATGTCAAAAGGTGCAGTTACAGGCGAAATTAAGCGAGAAAATTTTTCCCAGGAGCTCATTATGAAATATGCTACTGGAACTTTAACATCAGATGAGGTGAGATAAAATGGATTTAAGAAGTAATAACCTATGGAATACAGCAAAAAAGAAATACAGTATTTTTATGGTACTGTTTGTATTATTCATAATATGTTCATTGGCAAACCCAAACTTTTTAACAGCCAGCAATCTGACAAATATCTCAAGACAGTTGGCAGTTACGACAATTCTTGCTTTTGGTCAGACAATATTAATAATCTCAGGAATGCTTGACTTATCTCAAGGTTCAGTGTTGGCTCTTTCAGGTGTATTTGCAATATCAGCATATAAAGCAACCGGGTCACTGGTTATTGCCGTTCTGGTAGGTATAATTACCGGTGTTGTGTGTAACTTTATAAATGCTATGATGATCAGTACTTTTAAAGCTCCTCCATTTATTGCAACCCTGGCAATGCTGACAATGGCAAGAGGTGCAGCGCTACTTTATACAAAAGGTCAAAACATTTTACAGCTAGACAAATTCGTAGTATTCGGACAAGGTTCTGTAGGTGTTATTCCAATACCTATTATATTCCTTGTAGCATTGGCAATAGTAACATGGTATATATTGAAACACACTAGGGTTGGACGTTCTCTGTATGCCGTTGGTGGAAATGAAGAAGCGTCAGTTGCATCAGGTATCAACGTTCACAGAGTTAAGTACACTGCATTTATAATCAATGGTATTTTCGTTGGGTTGGCAGGAGTATTGTTCATGTCCCGTGTTAATGCAGGTCTTCCAAATGGTGCTGTAGGTTATGAGTTTACAGCTTTAACAGCGGCTATCATCGGTGGAACCAGCTTTTCAGGTGGTGTTGGAACTGCAACAGGTACACTGGCCGGTGCATTTATAGTAGGTTTCCTTGACAATATTATGAACCTTACCAGTGTGGATTCTTACATGCAGCAGATTATAAGAGGTGCGATAATAGCTCTTGCGGTTATATACGATATTCAGTCTAAAAACCGTAGAACAAAGAGTACACTTGGTAGAATAGAAGACAAACAAAATGCAAAAAACAAGAAAGTTGCAGCAAAGAAATAAACTTATTTCAAATTAAACAGCACTGCTGTTTAAATAATAAAAACTATATCTATTAAAAAATCTATTAAAAGGATGGACACACAGATGAAGAAGAAATTAATTAGCGTACTATCAATGTCACTTGCAATTACTTTTCTGGCAGCATGTGGAACAGGGACACCTAAGACTTCCGATTCAACAGCTTCAGGTGGAAGCAGCTCAAAGGGCTATAAAGTAGCATATATAGCTCGTGCCCAATCTGACTCATTTGCAGCTTGGCTTGCAAACGCTGTAAAGGATGAAGCAAAGAAGTATCCGGATATTAAGCTTGATGTATTCGATGGTCAGGCAAATGACGATACTGAAAACTCAATGATTGAAAATGCTATCACAAACAAGTATGATCTGGTTATTGTTCAGCCTAATAATGGTGAAGCTCAAAGACCATACGTTGAAAAAGTGGTTAAGGCAGGTATACATGCAATAACAACAAATGCTCGTATTTCAGGAATTGAAGGAGCATCATCAGTAGACGCAAATCCATATGAGCAGGCTGGAGTAAATGCTCGTGCAGCAATAGAACAGATTCCTCAAAACGCTAAAGTTGTAGTATTGGATGGACCTTCAGGAAACTTCCACGCTGATGAAAGACGTAAGAGCTGGCAGAAGGAATTCTTTGAAAAACGTCCTGATGTTAAAATCGTTGGAGAACAGATTGCAAACTGGAACAAAGACGAAGCTATGAAGTATATGGAAGACTGGATCCAGTCCAATGACAAGATTGATGCAGTTATTTCAATGAATGACAACATGGCAGCCGGGGCACTTGAAGTAGTTAAAGATAACCCTAAGTATAAAAATATGCTTGCATATGGTGTTGACGGAACAGCAGAAGCACTTCTTTTGATTCAGGAAGGAAGAATGACATCAACTTGTATGCAGAGTGCATACGACCTTGCTACAAAATTACTTGAAACAAGCAATAAGCTCTTAACAGGCGGAGAAAAACAGATTGATACAGATATCGGTAACCCACTTGTAAATAAAGATAATGTACAGCAATATATAGATATATTGAAGAAGTCCGGAGCTATTAAGTAATATTTGACCATTAAAAATACAAAGGTACGTGAAAAAAACTTTGTTCACGTACCTTTGTATTGTATATTTAAATTATTTGGTGTATTATAAAAAGGAAAGTTAATTAAAGTGTTTTATAAAAGTAGATAATAAAGTTGATTTGAATATAAATTTAAAGGACAATCTATTGTGTGGAGGTTTTTATTATGAAAAACAGAGCGGCATATATGACCGGAATAAACAAAATGGAAATAAGAGACATAGAGGTTCCAAAGCTTAGAGACAAAGATGTGCTTGTAAAACTTGAGTATGTAGGAATTTGTGGTTCTGACGTGCATTATCTTGAGCATGGAAAAATCGGTGATTTTATAGTAAACGGAGATTTCATACTTGGACATGAATGTGCAGGAACTGTTGTTGAGGTTGGTAGCGGAGTACAAAACTTACAGGTTGGAGACAAGGTTGCTTTGGAGCCTGGAATAACTTGTGGACAATGCGAATTCTGTAAAACAGGAAGATATAATCTTTGCCCGGATGTTGAATTTTTAGCAACACCGCCATACCACGGTTCATTAATGAATTATATCGCATTCCCTGAAAATATGTGCTTTAAACTACCTGATAACATAACAACTAAAGAAGGAGCATTGGTTGAACCTTTAGCGGTTGGTATGCACGCAGCAAACCAGGGAGAAGTGAAGCTTGGTAGCTCAGTTGTTATTCTTGGAGCAGGAACAATAGGACTTGTTACATTGCTTGCATGTAAAGCAAATGGAGCAACTGACATTACTGTAGTTGACGTAATACCAAAGAGACTTGAATATGCAATGAAACTGGGAGCAACCAAAACAATAAATGCAGCAGAAACTGATGTGTTCGCAGAAATAGACAAACTTACCGATAAAAAGGGAGTAGACATTGTAATAGAAACTGCAGGTTCTGCAAGAACTATTTCACAGACTCCATACATGGTTAAAAACGGGGGTACCATTGTTCTTGTAGGATTGGCACCTCAGGATATAATCGAATTCAATTTTGCAAAGATTATGGCAAAGGAAGCCACAATTAAATCCGTTTTCCGTTACAGAAACATATATCCTATAGCAATTAAAGCTATTTCAAAAGGAATTATTGATATAACAGGAATAGTAACACACGAATTTGATTTTGATGATGTTGCACATGCTTTTGACTATGTAATAAACAACAAGCAGGATGTCGTAAAGGCAGTAATTAAGATAGACTAATTTTATTCTTCCATAAATAATACTCCTAAATTATCCGTCGGTTAAAACCGGCGGGTTTTTTTGTTATTTACATAATAAAAAGACGCTATGGAAGCATAGCGTCTTAATCTATTTTTAAATTCTAGAATATTCTAAATGCACATACAAAATTCCTTGTCCAGTAGGAAGAAGTTATATTTGTTATACGAACTCTGCCCTGGCTTGATGATGCATCGATCATCTGATTGCCGCCTAATGCAATACCTACGTGACCGTTGTATGTAATGATATCTCCGCGTTTTATACTACTCATGCTGGAAATCCTTCTGTATCTGCCATTTCCTGCCCATCCTCCGGAAGTCATATAACCTTGTCTTACTCCTGAATTTTTTAATACCCAGTAAACAAATCCCGAACAATCAAAGGTATTTGGTCCTTTTGCCCCATATACATATCTGCTTCCCAGCTTTGATTTTGCTACTGAAATAAGTCGTTCAACACTTGGACTAACATAGCTTCCGCCGTTGTCCCCGCCTGAATTATTTCCTCCGCCTGAATTACTTGATCCTCCTGAATTGTTGCCGTTTGAGCCGCTTCCTGAACCGCCGGTCCATTCTTTTGCATTAGGTGATAAAAGTTTGGCTATTGTTTGAGAACCTACTTTTCCGTCCTTTCCCAAACCGTTTCTGGACTGGAAGTTAAGAACAGCATTATGTGTATCGGAACCGAAATAACCTGTTACGCCTTTCAAATATCCAAGCTTTTTCAGGTAGGTCTGAACTTTAGTAACATCATCTCCGCTATCGCCTATATCAAGGGCGTTTTCAGTAGCATCTGCCGACATAAGCAAATCTTTTGTAACCGGCCCTATAAAACCATCGGCAATCAAACCATTATTTTCCTGAAAACGCTTAACTGCAAGAACCGTATCATTGTCGTACTTCCCGCTGGGCTTTGCAGTCAGATAACCAAGCTCGTATAATCTTTGTTTATATTGAAGTATTTCACTGTTTTCGTCGCCCAAATAAAAGGACATGGGAACTGCATTTGCCGAATATAAAATTTCTCTTGTCTGTTTACCTACATTACCGTCATCGTAAAGTCCGTTTCTTTTCTGAAACTCCTTTACGGCAGTGTCGGTATCTGTACCGAAATAACCTGATGCCTTATCTATGTATCCCAATTCGTACAGTCGCTCCTGAAGTTGCTGTACATCAGTCCCCTCAGCTCCGAGAGAAACAGTATATGTTTTTGCACCATCTGAGAGCAGAAGCTCATATGTTTTTGCATCAACTTCACCCGTTATGGGTAACTTATTTTTACGTTGAAATAATTCAATTGCGAATTGAAGCGGCTCTCCGAATTCATCGGTAGGTTCGTCAATTTCAAGATAATCCAGCTCCATGAGTCTCTTTTGAATAACAGTAACGGTACTGTTTTTAACACCTGACTTTATAACATCACCTTTTAAAGGATTCAAAGGAGTTTTTCCTCTGGAAGTTTTGTTTAAAGTAAGTGGTTCTGATGTAGATTTAGAATACTTCTGTACAGTTGTTTGACTGGACACTGCAGCCGTACTTTCCTGTTTACCTGTAGCAACGAATTTAGAGCTTGGGGACGGTAAAGTGAAAACAATTGCTGCTGTAAGGGCCAGGGCTGCTGCACCTGAACATGAAATAATTATGTACTTATATTTTGAGGGATATTTATTTTTGTAATTATTAATTTTCTTGGGTATATTACTTATTAGACCTTTTATCTTTTTTAAATTCATAAACTCTCCAATTCAATTTTTATATTTATTTAACGAATTTTTCAAAAAGAGAAACTGTATAAATAGGAACATCCGGATAAACAAGATTAGCCAAAAGAATTAAAACCAAAGGATATAGCCGTATATATGTATCGAAATGATAGTTTATTTATGCCCCTGAAATACACAACTTTTCTTATGAATAATAATATTTTATCATAGATTTAAAGAAAATGATATTAAAGTTACTTTACAATTACATAAAGGTTACTTTCTTGTAGCTTTTTATATATAATTCCGTAAAATATGACATTTTGATATGCAAATGCAGCGGCTTATCCTTAAGGATAAGCCGCTGCATTTCTAACATTTTATCAGATATAATTACTTTTTTTACAAAGATTGCAGGCTGAACAGTCTGTACATGAAAGGCTGGAACCGGAATCTGTCCCGGAATCATTTATTATGGTAAATCTTGTTGTATTAATATCATATATTCGCTTTTTACTACTCTTAAAGTTGACATAATGTCCTTCAAAAGAAATTTCCAGAGGAATTAGGGAAAATACACCTTCTTCAAAAGGATCAGGCTTAACTTCTGCTTTCATTGTTTCAAAGGAGCCGCCTTTTTCAAAGATAGCCACCTTACTGCTGCTTGTGCAAAGAGCTTGTATACTTCCGTTTTCTGTAAAAATCAATGAATTGCAGTCGGCATTTATACCAAGAGCACTTTCGTTGTAAGCAGTTAATTCCCCGATGAGAGTAGTTACCGTAATTTCATAGGCGGGCTCCACCGATTTTAATTTTCCGTTTTCATATAAAGAAAATCCTATCCTCACTGGAATAAGTCTGTCAGCATTTTTGAGGATGACAGTTTCACCCGGCCATAAAGTCATTGATTTGAGGTTTCCGCTTTCATAAAAGCAAAGACCTATTATTTTTGTTTTAAAGCTACCAAAAGGAAAATAAAACTGAAATTCTTCACAAAGCTGTTCCTCATCTTCTTGACTCCAGTACCCGCTTAGTTTACCATTCAACGGGAAAATCCGTTTCAAGCTGCCGCTTTCATAAAACGTAACAAGTTCTGTAGGAAAAGTACCCAAGGTTGTTTTTATTAAGGTCGAGGATTCTAAAGAAATACTTTTAACTTTTCCGCTTTCATAAAAAGAAATTGAAGGACAGTATTTTTTACGTACTTCATCTTCACCATATTTAGGAATCAAATCGCCGTATTTAGTTTTAATCACATTTTTTTCACAAAGTATACATTCTTTAATTCTGCCGCTTTCAAAACAAAAAGCACTGACAATGCCCAAGAGATTTTCACGAATATTATCTAGCATATTGGCAACCTCCTTTTATATAATGGAACATTTAGTATGAACAGACCTTATTTAATATGGAAACCTTATAATGGTTATCGACCTTTTCTTCTATTGAATAGCTCAGGTTTAATTCCGGAAGTATATTGTCAAACCATGGAGGTACATGAGAACATATCACCTCAAGCCTGAAAAAAGGGGTAGTTTCGAGAAATGGCTTAAGAGCTTTCTTAGAAGAAATTTCAGGATGCTTGGCTTGAAGCTCAATAAGGTTTATGTAAAAAACTCCGTTTTCTTCTGTTTGAACAGGTAATAGTGGTATTTGTTTTGAAACAGCAGCTTCGACTTTTGAGGTGCTGACTTCCTTATATATGTCATCAAGAAGACTGCTGGTAACATCTTTTGCTTCAAATATTGCAAACCCCGCCCTGTCAAATACGTTGTATGCAAGACCGGACATTACATTGCCTACTACTATATTGCAGTCTTTCAGTTCAATAATAAGACTTTTGATATTTTCTCTCAGATCAGAAAGTGACATGCCGGTATTGATATAGTAGTGAATTTCCTTAAATAGCTGCCACTGAGTATTATTCTTATTGTATATATTTATGTATGATCCTTTTTCAAAAGATGCAAGATCTTCTTCATCATTTACTATCACTGCAATTTTTTTTAACATATATATACCTCCTACTTATAATATTTGAAAATACAAAAACGGGGCGATCAAGCTTTTAGCTTGATACGCCCCGTTGCATTACTATTATTATATGGTGAGCATAAGAAATAATCAACCTCTTGATTGAATAAAAAATACGTATTTGTTAAAAATATACAAAACCATCCTAAAATTAGTAGTTATTATTGACGGATTCGTGTATTGTGAATAACAATATAAAGCCTTATACTCATAGTAAGCTAAACGAAATTAATAAACGTGACGACGAAGTCTCATTAATTCACTATGATGTGGATAATGGGACTTTTTTAGTAGTATAACATCAGCAAGTCAGACGATGAGGTCTTAAAACATAGAGTGTAAACTCTGTTTTGAGACCTTTTTATTTTATAGTTTGAAAATTAATGTACAACGGTACAGGAAAATGGGAGGTATTTATATGAGACAGGTAGCGATTTATGGAAAAGGCGGTATTGGAAAGTCAACAACAACACAAAACCTGACCGCGGGCTTGGGGGAAATGGGTAAAAAGATTATGATTGTAGGCTGCGACCCCAAAGCTGATTCAACCAGACTGATATTGGGAGGCCTCGCACAACAGACAGTTCTGGATACACTCCGGGAAGAGGGCGAGGATATTGATCTTGATCTGGTTATGAAGAAAGGATTTTCCGACATTAATTGTGTTGAATCCGGTGGCCCGGAGCCGGGAGTCGGATGTGCAGGAAGAGGAATAATTACTTCAATAGGTTTGCTGGAAAGACTTGGCGCATACGAAGATGATTTGGATTATGTTTTCTATGATGTACTTGGAGATGTTGTTTGCGGAGGATTTGCAATGCCGATTCGTGAGGGAAAGGCACAGGAGATTTATATAGTTGCCAGCGGTGAAATGATGGCACTGTACGCTGCAAATAATATATCAAAAGGAATACAGAAGTACGCCAAGACAGGTGGTGTAAGACTTGGTGGTATCATATGTAACAGCCGTAAGGTTGACGGGGAGGCCGAATTGGTTGAAGCTTTCGCAAAGGAGCTTGGCTCTCAAATGATACATTTTGTTCCCAGGGACAACATGGTTCAAAGAGCTGAAATCCATAAGAAGACAGTAATTGATTTTGATGCGGAATGTAATCAGGCAGATGAGTACAGGTCTCTTGCCCAAAAGATAGACGAGAACAAAATGTTTGTAATTCCCAAGCCGTTAAAACAGGAAAGACTTGAGGAACTATTGATGGAACACGGAATTATGGATGTTTAAATTTTCTAATCAGACTTAACCATTGAAAGTTTAAAACTCATTATTTCTCAAATTTGAAATGTCAGTGATTGAAATTTAACCTACTAATAAGGAAAGGCGGATGAAATTATGATATTGGTAAGAGCGATTATCAGACCTGAAAAAACAGGTATAGTGCTTTCAGAACTGCTGGCAGCAGGCTTTCCCGCAGTAACCAAAATGGATGTATATGGAAGAGGAAAGCAAAAGGGAATTGTCATAGGGGATATCCAATATGATGAGATACCAAAAGAGATGCTATTAATTGTTGTAAATGATGAAGACAA
>JAEZIU010000086.1 GCA_023436485.1 Bacillota bacterium
AATTTGTATTTTACGCAGTAGGAACATTTTTACTACTGTTTTCATCAATTATAGTAGGGGCTAATTTTTATAAAGATTCAGGTGTTTTCGACAAAAAAGTTGTTGAAGTAAAAAAGCAGCCTGTTAAACCTGCACCTGCATCAAAGACACCCGGGAAAATAATAGTGGATACCAAGCCTGTTGAGGATTCTGCAAAAGACACTGCAGAAACTACAAAGAAAAGCGGGAAGACCACAGTTCAAGTAATTAACTGTACCGGCAAAAAAGGCCTGGCGGGAGAGGTTAAGACAATGCTTGTTGCACAAGGGTTTGAGGCAAGTGCAGAAACAGGCAACATTCAAAGCACTTCCCAAATAATTGTACGGAAGAAAGGCGTAAAGGCAAGTACAATCGGCAGTATGTTGAGAATATCGAAGGTTACGGAAAATATTCAAGCTGAACCTAAATATGATATTACAATAATACTTGGAAATGATTATAATCCATAATATAAAACAATCAGAAGATGAGGTGCAAAATATTGGATTCGAAAGCATTGGTAGACAAAATCGTTGCGGCTATGGAAGATAAGAAGGCACGGGATATAAGCATAATTGATATTCATGACATTACTATTATTGCCGATTATTTTGTTATTTGCAGCGGTACGTCCTCAACCCATATAAAGGCAATAGCCGATGAAGTTGATTTCAAACTGGCTGAAATGGGGCTGGAGGCACACCATAAGGAAGGTTATGATTCTGCAAGATGGATATTGCTTGACTATGCTGACGTTGTAATTCATGTTTTCCATCAGGAAGACAGAGGGTTTTACAATTTGGAAAGGTTATGGTCTGACGGAGAAATGACCAGCATAAGATAAAAATTATTTAAATTAAGCTTGATATATTAATAATAGACCGGCTTTTACTTTTAGCCGTGTCTATTATAATGCTGTTTTTCCTTTAATGTTCGAGGAATATATTGAACATTGCAATAAGATATGCTTTAATATATTGAGAAAAGCATTAATTAGGCTTTTCTTATTTTATGCTGTTTTTGAGAAGCATTATAACATTAAAAATTAATATATATAATAAAAGGATAGGATTTTTTAATCCTACCTGGAAACGGAGATAAAATGATTAGTGCAAACGGTGTCTCTCTGAGGTATGGGGGACGTGCTTTATTTGAAAATGTAAACATTAAATTTACTCAAGGAAACTGCTACGGATTGATAGGTGCCAATGGTGCCGGAAAATCAACCTTTCTAAAGATACTTTCCGGCGAAATTGAACCAAATAAGGGTGATATTTCAATTTCTTCCGGGGAGAGAATGGCTGTTTTAAAGCAGGATCATTACGCATACGATGAATTTGAAGTTATTAAAACTGTAATGATGGGCCACAAGCGATTGATTGAAATTATGGATGAAAAAGAGGTACTTTATGCAAAGTCTGACTTTACAGAGGAAGAAGGAATAAGGCTTTCTGAGTTAGAAGGAGAATTTGCTGAGTTGAACGGATGGGAAGCAGAATCCGATGCTGCAACGTTATTAAATGGATTAAACATAACTGAAGAGCATCACTACAAGCTTATGAAGGATCTTGACGCTAATCAGAAGGTAAGAGTTCTTTTGGCTCAGGCTCTTTTCGGAAATCCTGATATATTATTACTGGACGAGCCTACAAACCATCTTGATGTAGCCTCTATTACATGGCTTGAAAATTTTCTGGCCAATTTTGAAAATATAGTTATTGTTGTATCCCATGACAGACACTTTTTGAATCAGGTGTGTACACATATTGCGGATATTGACTTTAGTAAGATACAACTTTATGTCGGAAACTATGATTTCTGGTATCAGTCAAGCCAGTTGGCACTTCAACAGGCAAAGGATGCAAACAAAAAAACTGAATCAAGAATAAAGGAATTGCAGGAATTTATTCAACGGTTCAGTGCTAATGCATCAAAATCAAAACAAGCTACTTCTCGTAAGAAATTATTGGACAAACTAACACTTGAAGATATAAAACCTTCATCAAGAAAATATCCTTTTGTGGATTTCAAGCCGGAGAGAGAAGCAGGTAATGATCTGCTCATGGTAAACGGACTTTCAAAGGAAATTGAAGGTGAAAAGCTTCTTAACGACTTTAACCTTATAGTAAACAAGGGTGATAAGATAGCGTTTGTAGGAACATATGGAAATGCAAAAACTACGTTATTTAAGATCCTTACGGGTGAGATGGAACCTGACAGCGGTGACTTTAAATGGGGCATAACTACGTCGCAGGCTTATTTTCCAACGGATAACTCAGAATTCTTTGATGGTGTTGACTTAAATTTGGTGGAATGGTTGAGACAGTTCTCAAAAGATCAGACAGAGACTTTCCTAAGAGGATGGCTTGGCAGAATGTTATTCTCAGGTGAAGAGGCTTTGAAAAAGGCTTCTGTACTCTCCGGAGGAGAGAAAGTTCGTTGTATGCTGTCAAAGATGATGCTTTCAGGTGCTAATGTACTGGTTCTTGACGAACCGACAAACCATCTTGATCTGGAATCCATAACCGCACTGAACAACGGTCTGATTAACTATAAGGGAACACTTCTCTTTACTTCCCATGACCATGAATTTGTTCAGACAATAGCCAACAGAATAATAGAGATAACTCCTAAAGGAATTATCGATAGACAAATGACATATGATGAGTATCTTGAAAATGAAGATGTAGCAGCATTAAGAAAAGAAATGTGGTCATAAGCAGTCAATTAGAAATTCACATAAAAAATAAAAGTCCAAGGGTGAAATTAGCCCTTGGACATTTATTTTTCCATAAGATACATTTATAGACTATTATGTATTGTAATGTAAAATAAAATCGATTATAATCTAAATATAACATTTTAATGAGTGGGTGAATATTGATGCGATACATAAAGGATTTACAGCCATACAATAAATTTTGGGGGAATTGTATTGTAAATATGTTCCTTTCTGTACTAACCAAAGTTGATTCCAGCTATGATCCGCTGGCATACCTGAATTATTATGAGTACACCTATTATCCGGATAATGTCTTTCATCTTGACTATACTCAAGAGTACTACCATTTTTTCGCAGAAAACATCTTTAAATATGAACCATTTAATTTTAAAAATAAAGACAATTTTATTCAAGAATTTAAAGATATTCTTAAGAATAACTTATATGCAACTCTCAATGTTGATTTATATAATTGGAATAAATTCTCGTATTACTATAATAAAATTCATACATCCCATTTCGCTTTTGTTACAGGTTTTGATGAAGAAAAAGATGTTTTTTATACATTTGAAGATGATGTAAACTTATTTTATGATATAAGAGAAATTCCTACAAATGAAGTAATTCAAGCTTTTAATTCACCTCATAAACAAATTAACACAGATTACAGGATTCTTACCTTTAAAAATGAAATTCTTCCTTCCTATGAAATAGACATCAAACAGTTTATAAAATGTACAAATCAGCTGATTTACAATCTGGATATGCTTATAGAAAAGCAGGAAGTTGTAAACAAAACAATGATAAATGAAGATGCATCTAAAGTTTATCATTACAATTATGAGTTTTCAAAGATTTCAAACAGGATAAAAGGGAACAAGCTATTACTTTGCACACTAACGGATAAGGGACTCTTGGATAAACGACTTACGAGTGAATTAAATGTAGTATTGGACGAATCCTGTGTCACGTGGAAAAACATTCAAGGTGTATATCTTAAACATTGCCTAAGAAATAACTTTGCTGAACTTGATAATATAGAGGAAAAGATTGCAGCAGCTTTTACAACTGAAAAAGAAGTGTGGGAAAAAGTTGTTGAAAATATTAAAAAACCGGAGTAATAGAAATATTTATGTTTCTATTATTCCGGTTTTTTAATTTAGATGTTAAGCATATTAGCCCACATTTTCAACATATCTCTTGATTTTCTTGGTTGTTGTTTTTACAAACTCTTCTTCACGTATTGTAAAGCCTTTTATACGCTTATAAAGGGGCATTTGTTTATTTATTTCCTTTATTTCGGAATGCAGGATCTTGCGTATTTCATCATCTGAAACAATATTAAGATTCAGCTTTGCCTTTATCTCATCAATGTCAGGCAAAATCTGTGCATTAACTTCGGTTTCACCGGTTTCTTCATCAAATCTGCCCCAAACAAGGCTCTCTTTGACAAACTTACTCTTTGCAAGATATGCTTCAACTTCCTCAGGGAATATATTTTTGCCGTTTTTTGTGACAATGACATTTTTCTTTCTACCTGTTATAAATAGGAAGCCTTCTTCATCAATGTATCCTAAGTCACCGGTATATAAACGCCCATTTTTTAAAACATTTCTGGTTGCTGATGGGTTTTGGTAATAACCTAGCATTACACTATCGCCGGATATAACAAATTCCCCAATGCCGTCCTCGCCCACATTTTCAAGCTGTACATCTACTCCTGCAAGCGGCTTTCCTGCGGAATCATGTCTGAACCCACGGTCGTTGTTTACTGCGACTATCGGTGAAAACTCAGTAAGTCCGTAGCCTTGAACAATCCTTATACCCATAGCACATAGATCATTTGAAACATCCGGATTTACGGCAGCTGCACCGGAAATAACCAGTCTCACTCTGCCTCCGAAGGTGTTTAAAACTTGTTTGAATAATTTTTTACGTATATCTATTTTAAAGAAGTTATATAAAAAATTGCTCATTTCTATTGCAGTATTAAACTTAATTTTACCCATACGGGTTTTTGATGCTTGCTTTACTATTTTTTTATGCATGTTTTCAAGTATCAGAGGAACCAGCATAAGGATTGAAGGTTTTGTCTCCTGCAGGTTTTGAACTATATACTTTAGTCCCTCATTAAATGACATACAACATCCGCTGTACATCATTACCAAAAAACCTGCCGTACATTCATAAGTGTGATGAAGCGGTAAAATAGAAAGAACACTGTCGGTCTCGTCTATGTAGAGCATTGATACAACAGCTCTTACGTTAGTCACAATGTTCTTGCTGGAAAGCATAACCCCCTTAGCCAAATCTGTTGTCCCTGATGTGAAAATAAGGGCACACATGGCATCAGGGTCTATATCGGCATCCAGATAACTTCTGTCGCCTTGCTTTATTAAATCTCTGCCCTTTTCAATCAAACATGAGTAGGATAGAAACCCCTCAGATACTTCTTCTTTCTGATCAATGTCTATGTAATATTCAACCCCGGAATTTTGGGATAATTTCACCATATCGCTACGGTATTTTGATGAAAAAACAATTGCACTGACACCCGCACGTGAAATAAGGTTTTCTACCTCATTAAAAGGAAGCTCCTTGTCTAAAGGAACTACCACACCTGTTCCGCCTGTTATTGTCAGGTATGAAGTACACCATTCTGCTCTGTTCTGCGATAAAATAGCAATTTTTTTGTCCTTTAAACCTAAGCTTATCAACGCCGTACCAAAAGCGTCAATGTCGCTTTTTAATTCAGTATATGTTTTTCCGTAGTACTCTCCATTTTTGTCTTTTATGTAAAATGCGTTTTTATCTCCGAATAATTTTGCACTTTGAACCATGAGATCTTTAAGATCAGTGATTTTCCTAGTCTGGTAAATCGGTTCGGTTCTCATTGACTACACTCCTTTTAAAAAAGCAAAAAGTAAATTTCATTTATTTATTACATATAAACATATACTATAATATAAGTATATTTAAATTAAATCAATATATGAGGCAAATAAAAACATAAAAAGTCGGATTTCTAATTGAAGTTTCTTAATTTGTATTTCCTTTTTCTTGATATTTTTCTTAGAATAATTCTCATAATCAAAAAGCAAATTATTACAATAACTCCAATTACAATGTACTTAAATAGATTATTGCTTGTTATGTTCTTAACGTAATCCTTGGATTTGGATTTTATTGTTTGTTCAACGGTTCTGGAAGAAACAATATCAACTTTGCCAAGTGATACCCCGTCTCTTGTGTACTCAATGTTCCCAAGAACTGTTCCTTTTTTTACAGGAGCTTTTACATCCTGCCTAACATTTATTTTTTTATCTATTCGCCATTCTTTTTTATCATTAGGCAAAAGTGCCTCAATGGCCCCATTGGTTATAAGATCGACCTTATCTCCATTAGCTCCGTCCTTGACGGTGATTTCCTGGATTTGTGTAGAACGATCAATAATCATTTGTCTGGAATAGTTTTCATAGCCCGCCTTTAAAAGGGTCTTTGTAAAATCAAACACACTTCTGTTTGGCTTGTTATTTACACCGAGTACAACAGAAATCAATTCAAGACCATCCTTATTTACAGCACTGGAAATAAAATTAGCACCTGCTCGAGAAGTAGAGCCAGTTTTTAAGCCGGTTATGGTAAATTGATTTCTGTCATCTCCAGTTTCAGGTCCATACTTAATGGACTGTCCCAGTATTTTATTTGTAGTATTGAGTACATTCCATGTTTTATGTTTATTTGTGGGAGGCAGCATACTAAGCTGCTTCTGGCCTATAATTTCGCGAAATAAAGGGTACTTTAAACATTCTTTAGCTATGAGAGCCAAATCTCTTGCAGAGGAAAAGTGATCCGCGTCTTTTTCGTATTCATCAATTCCGCAGGGATTAGTGAAAGTGGTATTTTTCGCTCCGGCTTCGGAAGCAACCTTATTCATTTCAGCTATAAACTTAGTTTTATCATTATAAACGTTTTCCGATATTATGTTTGCAGTTTCGTTTGCCGAAACGATCAAAAGAGCGTGAAGCAGATTATACAATGACATCTGCTCTCCGGGCATGATGCCGATATTCATACCGCCTACGCCTATATCGGTAACTGCCTCATTACTGGCTGTCATTACCTGATCCATATTTCCTTCCTTAAGAGCTACTAAAGCAGTTGCTATTTTTGTAGTGCTGGCAGGACGCCATTTCAGATCGGGTTTATATTCGTACAAAACACTTCCTGTTTTTGCATCCATCAGTATGTATGAAGCAGCATCAATGTCGAGATTTGCACAAAATGCGGGTGAGACTTGAAATAGTAATATTATTGATATAATTAGTGTTGCCAGTACTTTCTTCATAACTCCTCCTGTGAATAAGTAAATATATTATAAGTATAAAGCAAGAATTCACTTTTTTAAACTTATTTAATGAGATTTGTAATAAATAATATGGAAAAACTCGAAAATATGTAATATAATATCTAAGAAACAATTCTATATTCTTTATTTCTTTCACAGTATAAATTATAAATCTTAATTTTCAAAGTATTATTGGTTGGCAGAGGTGGAAATAAATTTACAAATCAATCCGTCATTTTTTCTATTTATTCCAAAAATCTTTAATTTTTACTTAACTTAATAGGAGGTAATCAATGGAAATATCTATTTTAGGCAGGAAGATATTTTTAAGTAAAATTCATGCAGCATGCATAATCGTAGTTCTGGTATTAGGTGCAGGTATATTAGGGTTCTTTTTGAAGCAGGTTTATCATCCCCTTGAAGTACCGATTGTAGAAGAGAATACCGCAATTGAGTCAAAGGTAACGGAGCCTTCGGAAGAACAAGTCGAGGAGGAAAAAGTTCCTGATATCAAGGTCTATGTTACAGGTTGTGTAAACAATCCGGGAGTGGTAACAATAAAGAAGGGACAGATTATTGAAGATGCCATAAAAAACGCCGGCGGTGCCACTAAACAAGCTGATCTTGAAAATATAAATCTGGCATACCCTTTAAATGAAAATACTATGTTAAGAATCAAAGCCAAGGGAACGGCAAAAGCAGCAAGTACAGGTAAAACAGGCAATCAGTCTCAAATAGTTAAAACTTCGGGTGGCAGTCATTCAAACAGCGGTGTTGATATTATAAAGGACAGCTTGGGAACTGATGTGGTAGAGAAAGAGAGCACTTCATCGGACAGCTCAAAAACTAAACTTTTGGATATCAACAAAGCGTCCCAGACAGAGCTTGAAGAGCTTCCTAATGTGGGGCCATCAACCGCAAAAGCTATCATAGAATACAGGGAGCAAAACGGCGGTTTTAAAAAACTAACAGACATTATGAAAATAACAGGAATTAAGCAAAAGACATATGATAAAATAAAAAATTACATATGCGTTAACTGAGTTTTTTTAGAAGTACAAAACAAAAAACCGGCCATTTTCAGCCGGTTTGAAATAATTTAAAGGAGGAAAATATAATTTAATCCATGCACATATTATATTATTATACTTAATTAATTCAAATAGTATTAATATACGATTTTCTTACAATAAAAAACTAAAATGATATGCAATATTAACAATTACTTGACATATAACGGCATAATAAACACTAAAAAAGACACGTAAACTAATAAAACCGATAATGCCGGAAGTACAAAACCTAAAAGGAATAATTTTAAATATTTCTTTCTCCTGTCTCTTTTACAACGAATAACCCGTTTACTTCTCAAACTTGTCCTCCTGCTTTTAAATGTATAAAAAGTATCAATAGTTATATTATTTACAATTTATAGTAAGTTTAACATCAAATACAAACTAATCATGAAGTATTGACATATAAAAACAGTAAGGAATATAATAAATCAATAAGTGTTTAAATAGCGACAAAGGCGTTGACGAGAAGAGTAAGTAAAAGCTGGGGTTTCAGAGATTGGATATTATTGGCTGAAAGTATCCATACCTTCACTTTACCGAAGACCACCTCCGAGCTGTATCGGTGATAACGTTATAATCAGCGTATTTTTACGCACAGAGCAGAAAGTAGGGTGGAACCGCGAGATAACTCTCGTCCTTATATAAGGACGGGAGTTTTTTATATCTTATTTTATGTAATAAAGTATTGCAAAAGGGAGGTTTTTTACATGATAAGGATTACCTTGAAAGACGGTATTATAAAAGAATATCAAGAGGGTATTACAGTCCGCGAAGTTGCAGAGAGCATAAGTGCTGGACTGGCAAGAGTAGCTTTGGCAGGAGAAGTTGACGGCAAGGTAACGGAGCTTGACGTCGAATTGGAAAGTGATTGCAGGTTAAATCTTTTAACCTTTGAAGATGAAGGCGGAAGGTTTACCTACAGACACACCGCTTCACACGTTTTGGCTCAGGCTGTAAAAAGACTTTACCCTGATGCTAAACTGGCAATAGGACCGGCAATAGATACAGGATTTTATTATGACTTTGAAAGAGAAAAACCATTTTCAATAGAGGAACTTGATAGTATCGAAAAGGAAATGGAGAAAATAATAAAACAAGACTTTAAACTTGAGAGGTTTGTTCTTCCAAGGAACGAGGCAATAAAGTTTATGGAGGAAAAGGGCGAACCTTATAAGGTAGAGTTGATAAAGGATCTTCCTGAAGGTGAAGAAATATCCTTTTACAAGCAGGGCAATTTTACAGACCTTTGTGCAGGGCCTCATTTATCCGGGACCGGTAAATTAAAAGCCGTAAAATTACTTTCTGTTGCGGGTGCTTATTGGAGAGGCAATGAGAAGAATAAAATGCTTCAGAGAATATATGGTACAGCCTTCCCAAAGAAAAGCCAGCTGGATGAATACCTTTTCAGAATGGAAGAGGCAAAAAAGCGTGACCACCGAAAGCTGGGAAGGGAGCTGGATTTATTCGATATACTTGACGAAGGCCCGGGTTTCCCGTTCTTTATGCCCAAAGGTATGGTTCTTCGTAATCTTCTTGAGGATTTCTGGCGATCTGAGCACAAAAAAGGAGGCTATCAGGAGATTAAAACACCTGTTATCCTCAATAAGGAGCTTTGGCTGAAATCGGGCCATTGGGACACTTACAAAGAGAATATGTATACTGTCGATATTGATGAACAGGAATTTGCCATTAAACCCATGAACTGCCCGGGAGGAATACTTGTATTCAAACGTAAACTGCATTCCTACAGGGATTTGCCTCAAAGAATGGGAGAACTGGGGTTGGTGCACAGACATGAGCTTTCAGGTGCACTTCACGGATTGATGAGGGTAAGGTGCTTTACACAGGATGATGCACACATTTTTATGACACCTGAGCAGATAACTGATGAAATTGTTGGTGTTATAAATTTAATAGATGATTTTTACAAGGTTTTTGGATTTAAGTACAATGTAGAATTATCTACAAGACCCGAAAATTCAATTGGTTCTGATGAAATGTGGGAATTATCTACAGAGGGACTTAAAAAAGCATTAGATTTAAAAGGTATTAAGTACAGCGTAAATGAGGGGGATGGTGCTTTTTACGGGCCTAAGATAGATTTTCATCTGGAGGATTCAATAGGTCGTACATGGCAGTGCGGAACCATTCAGCTGGATATGAACCTGCCGGAAAGATTTGACCTTAGCTATATCGGCCCTGACGGTGAGAAGCACAGACCTGTAATGATTCACAGGGTTGTTTTCGGAAGTATAGAGAGATTTATAGCTATATTAACAGAGCATTTTGCAGGCGCTTTTCCGACATGGTTGAGTCCTGTTCAGGTAAAAATCCTGCCCCTGGTTGACAAGCATCATGACTATGCCTATGAAGTTAAAAAACTTCTGGAGGCTGACAATATAAGGGTAGAGGTAGATATCAGAAATGAAAAGATAGGTTACAAGATTCGTGAAGCCCAGATGGATAAGACTCCATATATGCTTGTAATCGGAGACAAGGAGCTGGAGGGCAGACTGGTTTCTGTCAGATCAAGAAAAGACGGTGATTTAGGGACTATTACACCGGAACAGTTTTCAGAGAAAATATCAGATGAAATTAAAAATAAGCTAAAATAAACAGGTATTAATAAACGGAGGTAAAAAATGATTAAGGTTACACTAAAGGACGGAAGCAGCAAGGAATACCAGAATGGTATTACAATCAAGGAAGTTGCTGAAAGCATCAGTGCAGGGCTTGCAAGAGTAGCTCTTGCAGGAGAGGTTGACGGAAAGGTTAAGGAACTGGATTTCAAGTTGGAAAATGACTGTTCATTGAGCCTTTTGACATTTGCAGACGAAGGAGGAAGACTAGCCTACAGACACACTGCATCACATGTTCTTGCACAAGCTGTTAACAGGCTATTCCCAAATATCAAACTTGCAATAGGCCCGGCTATAGAAAACGGTTTCTATTATGATTTTGATACTGAAAAGAACTTTGCACCCGAGGATTTGGCAAAGCTTGAAAAGGAAATGGAGAAAATTATAAAAGAAGATATTTCTCTTGAAAGATTTACATTGCCAAGGGAAGAGGCAATCAAATTTATGGAGGAGAAGGGTGAACCCTATAAGGTAGAGTTGATAAAAGATTTACCGGAAGGCGAAGAAATATCCTTCTACAAGCAGGGTGACTTTGTAGACTTATGTGCGGGCCCACATCTACTCTCAACAGGAAAGCTCAAGGCTGTGAAACTTATGAGTGCTGCCGGTGCATACTGGAGAGGAAATGAGAAAAACAAGATGCTCCAGAGAATTTATGGTACAGCCTTCCCTAAAAAGAGTGAATTGGAAGAATATGTAACTAAACTCGAAGAGGCAAAGAAAAGAGACCATAACAAACTGGGCAGAGAACTTGAACTGTTCACAACCGTAGAAGAAGTAGGACAGGGCCTTCCTTTGCTTATGCCAAAGGGAGCAAGAATTGTTCAGACCTTGCAAAGATTTGTAGAGGATGAAGAAGAGAGAAGAGGCTATGTACTTACAAAGACTCCATTAATGGCAAAGAGCGATTTATATAAGCTATCAGGACACTGGCAGCACTATAAGGACGGAATGTTCTTATTGGGTGATGAGGAGAAGGATGAGGAAGTAATGGCGTTAAGGCCAATGACTTGCCCTTTCCAGTTTATGATATACAACACAAAGCTTCACAGCTATCGTGACCTGCCAATAAGATATGGTGAAACTTCTACCTTGTTCAGAAACGAGGCATCAGGAGAAATGCACGGACTTATACGTGTCCGTCAGTTTACGATTTCAGAGGGGCATCTGGTTTGTACTCCTGAGCAGTTGGAAGACGAATTCAAGGGAGTTGTTGACCTTATTAAATTTATGATGGAAACTCTGGGAATACAGGATGACGTAACTTACAGATTCTCAAAATGGGATCCAAAGAATAAGGAAAAATATATCGGAAACGAAGAAGATTGGGAAAATGTTCAGGGTCAGATGAGAACTATACTGGACCACTTGAAGATAGATTACAAGGAAGCAGAAGGTGAAGCAGCTTTCTACGGACCAAAGCTTGATATCCAGTGCAAGAACGTTCACGGTAAGGAAGACACCATTATTACCGTACAGGTTGACTTTGCTCTTGCTGAAAGACTTAGCATGGTTTACGTAGATAAAAATAATGAAAAGAAGCATCCTTATATAATCCACAGAACATCAATTGGTTGCTATGAAAGAACTCTTGCAATGCTTATCGAAAAATACGCAGGAGCGTTCCCAACCTGGTTATGTCCTGTTCAGGCAAAGATTCTTCCTTTGGTTGACAAGCATCATGACTTTGCACAAAAGGTAGCACAAATGCTCAGAGACAAGGGTGTAAAAGTTGAAGTAGATACAAGAAATGAAAAGATAGGCTACAAAATCAGAGAAGCACAGATGGAAAAAATACCGTACATGCTGGTAATAGGCGACAAGGAAATGGAAAACAACGCTGTTGCAGTACGTTCCAGAAAAGACGGCGATCTTGGAGCTATGTCCGCAGAACAGTTTGTTGACAAGATAGTTGAAGAAATCAGAACCCGTGCAAAATAACATTTACTTTTATGTATATTTATGGTAGCCTTTTGAATAAGAAAAATGTATTAAGGGGTATACATGAACGATACAAATTACCATAATGTCATAAGAGAAATGATAAAAGAGGAGACATCCATTGTAAACAACAGGATGAACTGGCTGATACTTTTGGAAGGCCTTTTATTTGCAGGCTATTCAAGCTTATTAACCAGAGGCTTTTCATTATATATTATTGGGATACTTGGGTTTGTGGTATCCCTATGCATGAGGTATTCAATTCTGTCGGGTGAAAAAGCTATAGCGTTCATAATGGATAACTGGAATAGGTATTTAAAGAAGAACAATATGAAATATATGGATTTCCCGCCTGTGTGGGCTGGAGCCAATCTACAGGCAAACCGTTTACAGACAATTTTGACTGCACACAGATTTATACCCTTTGTGTTTATGATTGCCTGGGTTTGCCTGATTATAAATACTTTGCTACTGAATTTAGGCATATTTTAATAGCATGTCAATAAGATATTTAAAAACAAGGTATGAACACCATTTTATTTAGGCGTTCATACCTTGTTTTATTTTAATTATTGTAATAATTATCTTGGGTTAAGTCTGAGTTCCATCCAGTCAAAGGCTATCCAATCGTCAGGGCCGGCAGTTGAAGTATTTACTATTGTAACTCTATTGTTTCTTCTTAAATTACGTACATCAAAGGTTAAATCTCTCCAATTAGTAAACATTCCTCCGGCAGGTACACCATGTTGTAGAGGTACCGGGCCGTTATGGACAACAGTACCGTTTATTGTAATTCTTGCAGAGTAACGGTTTAACGGTACATTTGAATGGTCATCAAGAACCGATCTTATAACAATTTGTGCCCTTTGGTTTCCGGGTACAATAAGAAAAGCAGGAGAGTCAAAAGTCCATGTTCCTTGGTTTCCAGTGTAAAGTATATCTGCGTTTCTGCTTGGATTTCCATAGTTTGGGTAACCTGTCAGCTGTTTAAATAATACAATATTTGTAGTAACAGGGTTATTACTTAAAACAGGTGGTGGGTCGCCGGGTTGACGAATGGTAGAGTAATCCTCCGTATACTGGTAAGCATCATAATACGGCTGTTCCTGCATTACCGTTGGCTGCTGGCTTACG
This sequence comes from Bacillota bacterium, assembly GCA_023436485.1. Classification (GTDB taxonomy): domain Bacteria; phylum Bacillota; class Clostridia; order Acetivibrionales; family DSM-1351; genus Ruminiclostridium. The sequence continues at coordinate 13,879 of JAEZIU010000086.1, forward strand.
AAAGGATATCTGATATACAACATAAA
>JAEZIU010000109.1 GCA_023436485.1 Bacillota bacterium
GGCATACACCCAATGAAACTTGTGCAAAGCTTTAAAAAGACAAAGGGGAAGAGTGGAGTTTCTTAGGACTTCGGGATTAAGGATTTTTAGTTTAATCCTTGATTACTAACCACAAAGATAAATTGCAAGGTGGATTTTTTATTTCTTTGCAACTAATCAAAAAAGAACTTGGATTTAAAACCCAAGTTCTTTTAAGTTATCCTGCTAATTTTAGCCATTATCATGAGTTTTTATTTTTTTAAAAGTATCCCCACTGTTTGCCTTGAAAAATTCAACAATATCAGAAAAAATATTTTCACTTAAATTATGTCCGATTTTTCTATAAGTATGGAATTGCATTGTTTTGTCATAGCCTTGGTTTTTAAGTATCTCTTGGGTTTTTATCCATCTGTCAGGCATCTGGTTTTGTCCAAACAGCCTCCAAATTTGTTGTGCGTCTTGTTCCTCAAAACAATCTGGGAAATGTGTAGCATCATTTGAGTCAAACTGCCCCATATATTGATACTGAGCAATTTTTTTATATGATGTTGAATTAAACTCTTTTCCTGTTATTTCCTTAATATCATTTATTCCAACAGGGAATTTCAATTTTTCACCTTTGTATTCCTTTATTGGTAAGATAGTACTTCCTGCTATACCACCTACACAGATAGCTTTGACCATATCTGGTTGGAGAGTTGCGAACCTTTGTGTAAACTTAGCTGAAGACGAAAACCCTGCCATGAATACCTTTTGTTCTACAGTAATACCCTTTGTCTTAAGAAGTTGTTGAGCGTCTTTAATCATGGCTACTAACTGCAAATCTATCCTTTTCATATCCTTGTCCTGAGTTAATAATGCCCCTCTGTTCAAAAATTGCGGATAAATTGTTTCAAAATCTGTTTGGGGTCTTGGTAAAACTGGAACAAGTAATGGGGTTTTAAGAGCGGTTGCTGTTTCAAATCCTCCTGCTCCTGAAGTAATACACCCATATGCATGAGCAACCATTTTTGCTAAATCTTCATGATATGTTAGTGCATCACTTGCGATTTCTGAATTATTAGGCTCGACTACCATGAATTTTTTACTGGTATTTTCCATTGTGCCTGAAGGAATAAGTAACAAATATGGATAATTGAAACCCTTGCTTGGTTTTGCAGTTATTTCAATAATCCGATTTCCAGAAGGAGTAAGGTATTGCGGTGGTAACTCAGGAAACCCGTCAGTTATTATTTTATCGTTTGTATCGTAGTCGAAGTTGTTTACAGCAACTACCTTAATAATATATTTTTTATTGCTTTGGGTGATAATCTTAATTGAATAAGTGATGTCCCCTTCCAGGTAATTAGCAGGAGAAATCTTTATTGAATTTTTATTATAAGTCATATTTGCAATTACAGAAGTTCCGTTTTTGCTAAGAGTGAGGCTGGCTATGGAATCGTTCGTAAAATCTAATGTCGTTGTAATAGTTGAATCACCTATTGTGTTCAATTTGTTTTTCGTTGATAGTTCAATATAGTTTGATATTGTTGGATTATTTGAGCTTGATGCGAATGACAAGCATGTGAATATGAAAACATAACAAACTGCTAATATCATTGCTCTTAACTTATTTCTTTTATTCATAATAATTCCTCCTGTTTATTCTCTATTGCCACTTATTTTACATCTTTCAGAACCTTTTGAAGGTCATTATACCAATTTACGTCATATGCTTCGTTATGAGCATTTATCTTAACTATTTTGTCTCCGTTGTTAGCTTTAAAAAAAGCTATGGAGTCTACATATGCCGTAGTGGGTATACTATGTCCTATTCCTTTATAAGTATGAAACTGCATTGATTTACCATATCCCAGCTTTAGGAATGCTTTTGTTACGTCTTCCCATAAATAGGGAAAGTTTTCACTACCAGGGAGGCTTTGTGAATATTCATCTAATATATCATGGTCGTCTTGGTCGCCCATATAGATAAATTGGGCAACTTTTGCATATTCGGTAGCATTAAAATCTTTCCCTGTAAGTTCTTTAATATCAGCTATTCCTATAGGATAGTTAGCAGTTGTGTTTCCGATTTTTGTAGTAGGGAGAGTGCTTGTTCCTTGAGAATATATTGCTTTTACCTTTTCGGGGTGTAATAGGGTGAACCTTTGAGAAAAATGACCTGACGCTGAAAAGCCAGTCATAAACACTTTGCTTTCAACCTTTAATCCATTATTACTTAATGTCTTTTGAGCGTCACCTATCATTGCAATTAGCTGTAAATCTAATCGCTTTAAATTTTCATCTTTAGTTTGGATAGCCCCTCTGTTAAGAGCATGAGTGTATACCTCATTTAGTTTAGCTGGTCTTGGAAAAGTAGGGACAAGTAATGGGGTTTTTAAATTTTGTGCCACATAGTTACCGACTCCTCCGTTCCATTGTCCAATTGCTATACGTTTTGCATATTCATCATGAAATTCGAGAGAGTCACTGGGTCTCCCAGTATTATTTGGTTCTACCATCAATCTTTTGATTGAACTTTTATTAGCTCCACTTGGTACGTATAAATAATAATCGTAGTTGAATCCTTTTGCGGGATTTGCAGGGATTTTAAACAAGTTATCTTTTGTATAGTCAATTTTTTTCACATTGTATGCTTTTAAAGTTAATGAGTATCGTTTGTTGTCAGATGTGAATATACGTACTGTATATGTAGCTCCATCTACTAATGGAGTAGAGGGTGTAATTGATAATACGTTTTTATTTATACTTGAAAGTGCTGAAACAAATTGGTTGGCATAACACACCGATATTGCTTCAATTTTCGCTTTGTCGAAGCTCAGTGGAAGCATAATAACTGAGTTATTTACGGTGTTTAGGTAATCCTCGGAAGTTATTGTATAATATCCATTGGCATCTGTTTTTGTTGATAAGCTACCAGTTTCACCAGCGAATGCAAAGGTTGAAAAAATTAGAATATACGCCATCGCCAGTATGCTCATTCTTACTATGTTTCTTTTTTTCATTACATATTCCTCCTGTTTGTAGCAATAAAGCTGGTCCTATTTTATGTTTTTCAAGGTGTCAAAAATTTTGTTTGAATGATTTTTATCATATTCCTAATATGACTTCATATAAATACATTGACTATAAGCAAAATAATAGCACAGTAAGCTTATAAAAGTATTGTGCAAGTAGCACAGTCATGGAGATTATCCTGCTACTCTATGTTTAGAAGTGTTTCAAGTCCTCTGTTGCACAAAACTTCTTCTACATCTATGATGGCCAGATTGTTATTTAGCCCAAATATAATCACGGCATCTCTCTTGTTTCTGCAATAGAGCTCATTTTTTTCGCCAGCTCGTAATAACTTGTTTGATTCCTGAAGCGTCAGTTTCATTCCAAAGCAGAGCTGAATAATCTTGTCACGTGAAGGCTTCCTTATACCTTTGAAAAGTTGATAGCAGTATGATTCCTTCATATATCCCCTACTGATGATTTCTGGGATAGAGCAGTTCTTTTCCTTTGCCAGTATATTTATGTACTCTTCAAAAGAGGAGGTTTTAAGCTCGAAATCATATTCGTTCATAAATTCATCAATATTACTTGAATTATCCAATATTCTATATAATGCAGAGGTAGTGTTTTTATCCATAAAAATCCTCCAACAAAAGCTGTTTTTTTAATCACATAACATATTTACAATATGGTTGTTCAGATATTATACTATAATAATACATTATTTACACATAATTGTAGAATATTATAAGGAAAATTTATGAATAAAATTATAAAATTTGAAGATAGTGTTGAAAATGACATACTGATGAGTGACTTCGGTATAATGCTATTAGATAAATACCAATTGTTAAATAAGATTTATGAAAGTAATGTAAATCAGATATTTGTTATCAGAGATTATGTTACAAAGCAGCTCTATATTTTAAAAGCAATAAATAAGAACCATAGTCATTCCTGGGATTTGGATGCGATTAAGAAAATTGACCATCCCCAGATAGCCCACATTGTTGATGTTCAAACAACAGAGAAGTATATTTATATACTGAAAGAGTACATTAAGGGAATAACCCTTGAGGAATACATAAATAAATTTGGTCCTCTATCAGAAGAAACTGTCTTGGAAATTGGGCTGGAATTGTGCGGAATACTTGAATATTTTCATTCATTAGAACCATCACCTATTATTTATAGGGACTTGAAACCTGCTAATCTAATAATATCTGAAGGTGGTGAAATCAGACTTATTGATTTGGATTCAGTCCGCCAGTACAAGGGTGATTCGCAGAAGGATACTTTCTATATTGGGACGGAGGGCTTTGCTTCTCCTGAGCAATTCGGTTTCAGTCAGACCGATAATAGAACAGATATATATACTTTAGGAACAACTCTGTATTATTTGTTTACAGGGAAAAAACCTGAGAGTGATAGGTTTAGGATAAAAAGCATAAAGATTATAAGAAACGATGTTTCAGATGCAATGAGTGAAATTATTGATAAATGCACTTCCTTTAATCCTGACAATAGGTATCAAAATGTTAATGCCTTAAGAAATGACCTGTTGAAGTTATATAATAAGAATATCTTTTTAATAGCTAAACAAAAGATGAAGAAGGTATTCAGACAAAAGAAATTTTATGCTGTTGCAATGGTAATTATAATTACCGTAGCCACAATGCTGTATTTTGTAGCTTTGTATAACAATAAAAATGGTGGAGTGGCAATGGCACAAGATTCAGCAAGTATGGAAAGTAATGCAACCTTGACCAATAGCCAAAACTCTAAATCAAATACATCAAATGAGGCTAATACTGATTCACAGTATAACATGGACAGTTTCAGCTTTGATAGGACGACAATTTTAGAAGCATTCTGGTCGGGAGATATTCCTCAAAGCCTTCCAATTGAATTTGTTCAATATTATAAACAACAGGATTCACACAACTATAATCAGAGTACATTTTTTATTGGTATTAAAGAATGGGATTTAAGTAAAGATTATGAACAAATGCAATACAGGATTAATCAAGTAGGAGGTAAGCTTGTTTTACACGCAGAGGGATATAAAGATGTTCAGATTGAGATGAATGGAGACTCGATGACATCTGGAGACGGAAATTGGCAAATATATGTGGCATACGTTAGGAATGATAAGGACTTGGTGTCAGGGGTTAAATATAAAATAGTTGATACTACAGGACATTGGGTGGTTAATAATGATGTTACCGTTGAAAGAAAAGAAAATTTACAAAAAGAAACATCATTTAGTTATGATAAAACGACAATAAATGAAGCCTTTTGGTCTGGTGATGTACCAGAAAAGCTACCCAGTGAATTTGCTGTATTCTATAAACTGCAAGACATATACAGATTTGACCCTAATGTATTCTTTATAGCAATTAATGAATGGGACTCTACCAAAGATTATTCTCAAATGGCAGAAAGATTATCGGAAGTGGGTAGTCGATTGCAACTTAGAGCACATGGGTATAAAGATGTTGAAATAGAGTTAAACGGACATACGATAACAGTAGGAAACGGTTTAGCACAGGTGTATTTTGTAAATATCATAAATGGTAATGATTTTGTATCTGGAGTCAAGTATAAAATTGTAGATACTACTGGGCACTGGATAATTAATGACGATGTTTTTGTTAAAAGACCAAAAAAGTAAAAGAAATTTTGCAAACTGTGCTACTTGCACAATACTTTAATATTTGTAAGTGATATCATAAATCTCATAACAGTAAACATGGTGATGATAATGATAGATGATATTACTAAAATGTTGAGTTGCTTACATAAAGACACAGATTATTTGATGATTGAGTATTATATTCTAAATCTTAGAATACTAATTGATAATTTAAATAATGGGAGTATAGCTTATGATACTTTCATAAATAAATCAGAGGCTACAGTCAAATATTTAAAATATAAAGAAATACAAGAAAACATAATTGAAAAACAAGTATTTGATGTTATACAGAGATTTGAGGACACATGCAATCAATATTATTACAATAGACAATGTTAAAAGTGCTTTATAATAAAAATACATATTTAAGAAGGAGCTATAATATGAGCACTAAGAAACTAATAATTTTAATCACCTTATTTACATTTGTAGTAACACTGAATTTACCTGTATTTGCAAATACAGTGCAGAAAAGCTCTGTTTATAAAAGTATCCCCAATAATGTATCATTTGAATTTCCCGACAGTTGGGGTAATGCTTGCTTATGCTTTAATGGGCACTGATATGGTTGCATCACTTATGTTGGTCTTTGCATATCTATTTGTGATAGGCTATGGAATATTTTATAGAGTTAAATATGACAAAGAGATGTAAGTATAGGGGAAGATATGCAAAGTAATGTAAAGAATAGGGGACATATGCAAAGTAATGTAAAGAATAGCGGACGTATGCAAAGTAATGTAAAGTATAGGGGACATATGCACATATGCTAAGTATAACAAAAATAATTAGGATTTATTAATTTTGCTGTAAATATTAAGTTTTATGCTTTAACTTTATGCCTACCGAGTTTATACTATATAAATAAGGTTGGTGAAAAATAATGAATTTTGTAGATTCTATAATATTTGATCTGGATGGGACTCTTTGGGATGCAACTGAGATTACATTCAGGGCGTGGGAAAAGATATTGA
>JAEZIU010000163.1 GCA_023436485.1 Bacillota bacterium
GCGTAGAGAAGCTGACTCTTCCTGAATCTGATGTATTGTATTATGAAATGGATGATGGTTCATGGTTTTGTGTAAGACCATCCGGAACAGAGCCTAAAATAAAGATATACTACGGCGTTACAGGAGCAGGTCTGGATAATGCACAAGGTAAGCTTGATGCTTTGAGGGAAAACGTGCTTACCGTTGTTAAGAAGTTCTTGTTTGAATAACAAAATTTCCATAATGTCCAAGATATTAAGAATAATTTAGGGTAGAATAATTGAGGGTCAGGTTAATTCCTGACTCTTTTTGTGTTTTGTGGTAATAATTATTATATATTAATGAAGTACTCCAATAACAAACTTGAAAAAGTGGAATCATAATATCTCATCTTTGACAGTTGAAGAGAATGAAAAGCTTGAAAGTCCTTGAATCAAAAGGGCTTCAAGCTTTTATTGTATTGCGAAAAAGTGAGTACCTTTTTTAGCTTTTTGTATCTTTAAAAATTTTTTTCATTTGTTTCATATTGACTATCTGATAATCTGTTCGAAATCCAAATTTTTCGTGTAAACCATCTGTAAAATCAGTTCTTGTATAAGTCGGAATATATCCTTCTCCTTTAACCTCATAAAAATTCATGTCTCTGAGCCCCGATATAATTTCGCTACAGGTATATTTTTCTGAAAGCTTCTTTTCTAGCAGTCTGTATATCACTAGAGAAATGAAGCAAGTTGTAAAGTGTGCCTTAATTCTGTCATCTCTCTGTAAATATACAGGCCTTGCCCTGAACTCCGACTTCATGATACGAAATGATTCTTCTATTTCCCAACGCCTTTTATTTACTTTGATAATGGACGATGCGTCATCTTCAAGGTTGGTACATACTGCGTAGAAGCCATCATAAGCTTCTTCCTGTGCAATTAAATTAGTATCAATACCATATAATTCCTTGTCAGCTAGTTCGCCGTCAGAGGTACAGCAAGACTTCGAAATGAAGCGTTTATAATCATTGGTATTACATTTTTTTAGTTTTTTAGGATTTGTATTGATAACTTTCAGTGCCCGTTCTACTTGACGATTTCGTATGGTCTGCTGATAATTTTTGTACTTTAGCGAGAAGGTCACAACAAGATTTTGCTCCAGTCCACCTTCATTTATCCAACGTTGCTTGTAAAAAACCTTATCCATATCAGCCTTTTCATTCAACTCAGCAAGGTCATACTCCTTATTGGAATTGCTAATATGCCATCCCTTTGTATCCAATGCCCAATCCTTCAAATGTGCTTTTAATTTTTTAATGGACTGTGTGGTGATGAAGGCTCGGTTCTGTATATTATTAAATTTGCGGTTTGCGGTGGAAGCAAGTCCAGCATCCGTACAGACAATAAATTTTGAAAGTCCGAAATCAGAGATTATTTTTTGCTCCAGAGGTTTTAAGGTAGTTTGCTCATTACTATTTCCTTTGTTTATACAGAAAGCAAGAGGAATTCCATTACCATCCATGAAAAGTCCCATCTGAACAATGGGGTTAGGCCTGTGTTCTTTTGACACGCCATACTGTTTAAGTCCTTCTTCCTGCTCAATTTCAAAGAAGTAGTTGGTGCAGTCATAATAGAGAATCCCTTTGTTGCGGCTGCAAATGTCAAGACTGTTCTTATATAGCTCTGACTGGATATAATCCGCTTCATCCGAAAGAACCTCCAAAGCTCTGTAAACATGTTGGAGTTCAAAGTCTGGTTGTTCCAAAAAGTTTTTAGATAATTCACAAGTAGCAAGTTTAGAAGACGGAAAAATGATTCTTCCATAGACTAACCTGGAAAGAATAGAATTCAGGTTAAAGGAAAATTTGTGTCTGTCAGAAATTACCTTACAAATTTTCTGCAATCCAAGGGAGTGATATATTGGCTGAAGGAATAGATAACCTCCATTGAAAAAACGCTGTTCGTCCTTTGCAATTTGTTTTGCAGGAGAGTATTTGACTAATACTTCCCGTTTTTCTTCTTTTTCTTTCTGATTAAGTTCTTCAATATACTTGTTTGCCCATTCAATAGGATCTTGACCGTTCAGTTGCTTCTTTAAATCAGCATAGGTCCCCAACTTTTCAACTATTTTTGTAGAATGGACACCATTAATCCAGGTGGATTTAATTACGTAAAGGGATGCAGAATTCTTGGAACGTGATATTTTAAGTCTCATAAAAAACCTCCAATCCATTATATTATATCATATGGCTCAAAAGTACTCAATACTTAAATTGAAAAATTGACAAAAAAATAAGCCTATATCAAGGCTCTCGGGAATCTTTTCTCTATTCAACTGTCAAAGATCCGTGTATGAACTCGTTAATAGCATTCCTAAAACTGCTCCCGTCAATATTGACAAAAAAATAACAAGGATATATAATCATAGTAGATCAGGAAAATGCCATTATTTATTAAATGTTTTGGGGTGTAAGGATGAACTTAAAGAAAAAAGTTTCTCTTGCAGTTGTAAAAAGGTTACCACGATATTATAGATACTTATCAGACTTGTTAAAAATGGATATTAAAAGGATTTCTTCACAGGAATTGAGCAGCAGGATGGGCATAACTGCATCTCAAATAAGGCAGGACCTTAATTGTTTTGGCGGATTTGGACAGCAGGGATATGGCTATAATGTGGAGTTTCTGTTTAATGAAATCGGTAACATTCTTGGGTTGAATAACAACTATCATGCTATAATTATCGGAGCCGGTAATATGGGTCAGGCACTTGCAAATTATACAAATTTTGAAAAAAGAGGTTTCAAAATTATCGGTATTTTTGATGTTAATACCAGCTTGGTTGGTACGAATATAAGAGGTATTCCTATTAGACACTTGGATGAGCTTGAAAGCTTTGTCCAAGAGAATTATGTTGATGTCGCGATGCTGGCAGTGCCATTTGAGCAGACACCGACAGTGGCAGAAAGGGCTGCCAAGCTTGGGGTAAAAGGCCTGTGGAACTTTTCACCAATGGATCTTAAGCTGCCATACGACGTCATAATAGAAAATGTCCACTTAAGTGATGGACTTATGGTTTTGGGATATAAGCTTAATGAGAAGTTTGAATTTAACAGAGAAGATAGCAGTAAAGATAATGATGGTGATTGATAATAAAAGACATAATATAAACCAGATGTGATTGATGGAAATCAATTGCACCTGGTTTTTATTATGTCGGTAAATTATAACACCAATAAATTATTATTTTTAAAATTAATATTTTTTTTAAACTATAATTTTTATAAATTATTCAAAAGCGGGAAAAAGTCTGGGAAAGCAAGGTCAACTACCTGTGCTTTTCTAATCATGGTTTCACCTTCAGCAATCAGGCCAGCTATAGACATCGACATAGCAATGGAGGCATCGTTGTAACTTTCAATAATGGTACCGCGCAATGACTTACCGCCTTCAATAATAATACCATCTTCAGTTTCACGTACGCTTGCACCTATTTTTGAAAGCTCTGTCACGATAGCTTTTACTCTTCCTGATTCTTTAATCTTAAAGCCTTTGAGATTTTTAATTGTTGTGGTACCTTTGGCTTGTGTTGCAGCAACAGCTATAATAGGTATTTCATCTACAAGGCGGGGTATAATATCACCCTCGATATCGCATGCCTTTAATTGAGATGAAACAACCCTTATGACTTATACATATTCTTTTTTATTGACGGCGGAGAATAGCCTTGCACATCAAGATACCTTGCAATATATGAATAACCGTAACCTCGCTTATACATCTCAAATATCTTTTTTACAATTGCAGCCTGACCTGCATCTACAACCAGCCTGTTTTTGGTGCTGGCCGACTTTTTATATCCATATGGAGCATGGCCTATATATTCACCTTTGGATATTTTAAATTTTAGATTCGCTCTGATTTTTCGAGATATATCTCTTGCATATCGTTCATTAAACCAGGTTTCTATACCAACCATGTCATTATCCTTTGTACTATCATATCTCCCATCTGTTGTCAAAACCCTTATTCCATACTCCTCAAGAAAATCAAGAAACAACAAGGTCTTTGCATTATTTCTTCCAAGCCTGGATAGATCTTTCAGCAGCAGCAAATTGATACTTCTATTTTTTACATCATCCTCCAACCTCTTTAACCCTTCTCTTTCAAACCCTGTTCCGGAAACATTATTATCGATATAGACTGCAGCCACTTCTCCCAATCCGTTCTTTAATACAAAATCAACAAGCATATCTCTCTGGGTTTCAATAGTTTCATAATTTTCATCATTATCATCTCTGCTTTCTCTTACATAAATCCCCACTTTGTATCCTATCATCCATATCACTTCCCAAATGACTCAATTTTTGTTTTAATAGACTATAAATCACTTCTTCATATTTTATTTTGCTTCTATAAAATTTTATTATTTTTCTAGCTCTCTTCTTGCCCATTTTGCACTTTTTCCATAAAATATTAGCTGTAATAAATATATTCATATTAAATTTTATTTAAATTTGTCCGAATAAATATATGCGGTTATTTTCAAAAAGAATTTACTCATAACTTATATATACTAAAACGAGGTGAAGAAAAATGGCTAAGAATATTCCAGAAAAACTAGTCAAATTTTTCAATGACATGGCAAAAGACATGGAAGATGGTTATGAATATGCAACAGAGCTCAACCGAATATTAAACTCCGATGACTGCCAACTATCACTTAATGATATGGAAATTGAGACGCTACGAGATTATGCAGAAAAAGTAAAAAAGGTTGGAGAAATCAATTACTACACCGAAGCCAGAATTAAAGAAATCGAACATGAAATTTTCGGCAGCCGAGGTGTCCTTGGGTTCCTGTCCGATCACACTTCCCCTTCATTCCCAGCAGCTCGTTGGCCTTTCTAGAAGCACCAGAATTTCTATAAATACACATAATAGGCAATGAACTGTAATTTTTACGGTTCATTACCTATATTCATGTCTATCCCAGGTTTGAAGCCAATATCGTAAGCAGCAATAAGCCGTTAATGAAAAGATAAACACACAAAATTACTATGATTGGCCAATGAGAAATGATGGATATAAAATCTCTTTTTGTATTACTTATGGGAGGAATTAATCTTGATTTATTATCAGTTACCTTTGTAAATATTAACAAAAGTACAACCAGCAATGCAAAAGCTATCATGCCTTGTAGCATGGTAAATCCAAATTGCTGGAATGTTATTTGGGAACCACCTGAAATTTCTTGATTCCTTGCTAAATACATAATCACCACAGCATAGGCATTATTTAAAAAATGAGCAAACATACTTGAAAATATGGAATTGGTTCTTATGACATAATATGAAAAAAGAATTCCTAGAAAAATGGGACCTAGAAGGTTTTGTAC
>JAEZIU010000176.1 GCA_023436485.1 Bacillota bacterium
GGAGAGCTGGAGCAGTTGATTTCTTTTCGATAACTTCTCTGCCCTTTCTAACCAGCTGATTAAATGTTGGCATTAGTACACCTCCTTTCAAAGGTAATTATTATATATATTATATATACCTTACCAATTAGTAAGAATAAATAAATATAAGCTATTTTAGAATACATGCAACTGCAGCATCAACGTCAATCCCACAGGCTTTTCCCAATTGCTTCATTGAATCAACATATGTTACGGGAATTGCTTTTGCTTCACAAAGCTCTATAATTCCTCTTACAACTCTCTGTTCACAATCCCTCGCAATAATAACATTTGACGCGACACCGTTTTCTACGGCTTTGGTGGACTGCTTGACACCAACTGCCTTCTTACAGTGTTTAAGATCATCCAACAATTTTTTAGTCCTCCAATTGTGGTTTTCTCTTTTATTTAGAAGTGTTCTGAAATTGCACACAAAAAAATGCACAAATCAATGCACTGAATTATTTTATCACTCTGTATTATCTTTTGTCAAGCATGCTGATTTTTCCTACCATGGTCTACGAATAAATTATTTTGAGCTGTTTATAATATGCCTATTAGAGTGTACTTAAATTCTACAAAACAATAAAAATATTGAAGGTATATTCAACACTTATCAACGTATCAGGGTTGGGCCAAAAGAAGTGAGTATCGCTAACTTCTTTTTGAACAGTTTTACGATACCCAGTTATTCCTTGACCAACTTAATACCCTTTATTTGAGGCACTACAATAAAAATTAATGATTATAGATCTTGTAAAGCACTACTGCTGCTTCAGCTCGAGTAGCATTTTTTAATGGCGTCAACATATTTCCCGATCCTTTAATAATGCCTTCCTCTACCAGTGCTGCTATGTCTTCCAGAGCATATGGGGCAATAGTACTTTGGTCTTTGTAGTTCTCTAATACTTCCGTGCTATGCTCATCTTTAAGTTTACCTACCAACTTCAAAGCTTTAGCAGTTAATGTAAACATTTCCTGTCTGGTAATTGACTCCTTCGGATTAAATAAGTTGTTCCCCTTTCCTGAAGTAATCCCCAACTTTTTGGCAATGCCTATCGCCTCATAATAATAATTTCCCGGATTTACATCATCGAAATTTTCATCCACCTCTGTTGTGAGGGACAAGCTCCTTATAAGCAATACTAAAAAATCAGCTCTTGTTACGTTAGCGGAGGGAGTAAAAGTAGAGCTGGCAGTTCCACTTATAACTCCTTTTGAAGCCAAAACTTCAATTTCTTTCTTCGCCCAAGCTATACTATCGATATCGTCAAAGGTCTTTTCCACATAACCGATAGAAAATCTCTGCAATTTTGTAGTTATAAAAGTAATTTCTCCGGGATCAGAGTTATATTTACCACTCGGTACAGTAATAGCATTTCCATCTTCATCAATAAAGTACACTACTATATGCTCTTGGTTTCCTATTTCTTGTTCTGTAGGAATGTAAGGAATAGCTACCTTTACCGGTGCATTGGGATTACTTAAGTATATTTCCTTCCCGTCAGCATCCACATTCAATTCTATTACCGGTCTATCACTAACCAGAACTCTGGTTTTATCAGACAGTAACTTTTTATCCACTTCTTTGATAGTTATAGTTACATTGTCCGACTGTACTGAAACACCTGCGTTAAATAAGAAATTTCCCGGCAACTCCATATTTGCCTTATTTGTTTTGATTTCCAGCTTTTGTGTCACTTTTTCTTGCATTAGCACTGCTGACGGCAGTACCACTTCATTTACCTTGATATCTTTCAAATTCTGTATATTAATCGTAACCTTTTTTATTCCCTGTTGGTCTGCCTTTGCCAATTCTAATGCCTGGTTCAATATTTCAGGCTTCAACTCAGACTTTGCAATGAGTGTACTGTTATCAAGTACTGCTTTAACATCCACAACAACCCTGCCTGTATCTGCATCTACTCTTGTTGTTGGTACTTGTGGCTGTACAGGAGAAGCCCCGGTATTGGTAGTGTCATAAACCGTGATAGCCAATTTGGAGCTGTTCCCTATGCTGAACAAGAAAGTCAGCGTAATAGACCCTACTGATTGTGAATCCAGGTATTCCTTCTTGATGGTAACGATGTTACCACTTACAGAATAGTCAATATCCCTTTCCAGATAAGTCGAGCAGTTAGTAATGTCGCTTAAAGTGTTTCCGTTGATGGTCATGTTTACTTTAATGTCTTTCTCAGCACCTGCTTTTTTGTCAAATGTTGCAGTTGCCGGACTGATTCTATTTGTGGGCTTCCCAATTTCTCCAGTGTATTCCTGGCGTAAAATAGTATCATACTGGCTAGTAACCGTATAGTCTGCATTTGCACTCATGGTTATCATAACCAGTCCATCTACTCCTACACTGTAGTAGGCTGAGCCTTCTTTACTAAGATGTCTGGAAATAATAGAACTTCCCACATCATCATTATTGGTAATCACAACTTTAGGAGAAATGGTTTTTGTCCAAAGCGATGAATTTGAGGTATATAAACCGTGGTGATTTGATTTCATAATATCGGCTTTTAGCTTAGAACCATATTTTTGTACCAGTTCAGCTTCCTTATCGACATAAAGGTCTCCGCTGGTCAGGTATGTAGCGTTACCATAAGTAAATTTCATAGTCATAGATAAATTATTAAGAGATTCGTCCGCTACGTCAGTAGTTTTTAGATCTTCTTCAGTAGGACTGAATATATCAATCTCAACCTCACCAATTTTAAGATGATCCCCTGCTTTTATATCGGTTCTCATTTTTACATTCTTTCCTGCCAGATAGGCAGCAAACGCAGGCTCCAGAGTGCTGTATTTATACCCCGTGTAAAGGTAAGTGCCAATGGTCCCGCCAACCTCTTCATATAAATATGAGGCTACACTAAGAGCATTTCCCACGTGGTCTGTATGTGGATGGGAAAGTACAAAATAATCAAGGGATTTCAGTCCTATGTCCCTGATAAATGACATAACAGGCCCATTACAATCTCCTACTCCGCTATCAATCATTATAGTCTGTCCATCCGGTAAGACGAGAAAAGTAAAATCACCCGCTTTAGCAGTAATATTTGGAACTGCTATCTTTGGAGTAATAATATAGAATGTGCCATCGCCTTTGGCCTCAAGTGCAGCACGTGCTTCAGCTACAATTTTTCTATAGCGGTCCGCATATGCAGCCCCGCTTTTTAAATATGAGGCAAGTACTGAAGCACCTTCACTTCTTGTCAGGTAACTGCTACAGTCTATAGGGCCTTTGTTGGAAATCAGGTCAGCAAAGTAACCTTGTTCAAATACCCAAGTCAACTTCAATAATTCCTCTTGTGAAAGCATCCCTGTATTAGTGATGCCATCTATGTTGTTGCTACCTGCCACCGCAGTGACATCAACACCATTATAGTTTGCAGCAGCATAAAGAATTTCCATCAGCCTCAACGCAGTAACCTTTTCATTGGTCTGATCAGTGTCGATCTTATTTTGCAACGCCCAATCACTTGCAGAACTATACATTCCCGGTGAGCCCGCAAACTGATACAATAGTGAAATAATCTCTGTACTTTTCATTGGATTATCTGAGCCAAATTTCCCGTTTTCCCCGGTCATAAACTCGTTTTCTACCAAATACTTTACAGCTCCGGCATACCAGGCATTACTTACTACATCTGAGAAATCTGTGCTGGGAAGAGGACCACCAAAAACAAATTTTGCATTCAGCAAATTATTGTTCCCGGAAGCGGATTCGCTCACTAATACTTTTTTCCACTGATTTTCTGTACCGGCATAATAAACAGTGGAAAGAGAAGAGTTTAAGATAAATGCCTTCATGTCTATATTTGTTAAAGATTTAGGGATGTAAACTGTAGTTAGTCCGCTGCAAGCATTAAATGCCTTTGCACCAATAACTCTCAATCCTTCCGGAAAGACAATTTCTTTTAGAGATATACATCCTCCGAAAGCATAAGTGCCAAGTTCTTCAACGGAGCTTGGAAGGGTTAGAGAGCTGATAAGTTTACAACCATAAAAAGCATAATCTCCAACATCGGTTACTCCCCCATTAATAACTACTTTAGTAATATTATCTTTGCTGTAGAGCCAAGGAGCTAATGTAGTGGTGGTGTTGTACGCATACATTGTACCCTGTCCTGAAATTATTAATGTGGTTTCATCCTCACTAATCTCCCAGGTAACCTTTTCACCGCAGTTTCCGGAAAGGCCGTAGGTAATAGGGGCGGTAAAGAGTTTTTCGTTGTTGATGCCGCTTGCTGCCTTTAAAGTATTCCAACCTTCTTCTGTACCGATATAGAAGACCTTTTCTATGGAATTGATTTCTGTAAAAGTATTAGCTCCTATTTTCGCAACCCCGCCCTTGATAACTACTGTTTTAATGGAATCAGCCTCGCCAGCCCATGGTACTTCTGTATTTTGAGTATAATCATCCATTGTGCCTTCTCCTATAATAGTCAAAGTTCCGTTGTTAAGAGAGTACTCCAAACCATTTCCTAAGCTTATGCGGCCATAGACATATGTACCGTCAATGCAGGTAACATCAATCATGGCAGATTGTAGTGCCTTTGTATTAGCACTATTGCTCTGCAACAGAGTCTGGTATTCTTGTTTTGTTCCGCCATAGTGAATGGTATTAAGGCTGTTGCAGTTACTTAAAGCCTCTTTTTCGATGGTTACAAAACCCGCAGGAAGAGTAAGGGATTTCAGTGCGGTACAGCCGGATAGAGACTTATCCTTCAGTATGGTTACATTACCGAGAATTGATAAGGATTCCAGAGCGACGCACTGGTAGAACTGCACTCTACCTATTGTAGTTACATTAGCGGGAATAGTGATTTCTTTAAGTTTGGTACATTCTCTAAACGCTCCCTCTTCCAAAGAAGTAAGCGAATCAGGAAGAGTCACTTTTATAAGGTTATCGGCTCCATAAAAAAGTCGCTTTCCTAAATAAGTTATGCCTTCCTCTACAACTACATCCTGAATCTGATCCATATAGTTCAGCCATGGCGCAGAGTTCGCAGGATCTGTGGCACTGGAATAGTCTGCAGTTTTTCCAATACCGGACAGAATAAACTTACCGGTATCTGTATCCATACTCCAGCTAACATCACCGGTAGTTCCGGTAAGGATCTTTTCTTTTTCGTTTTCTTCATAAACATAGATTCCATCACTGCAGATTACAGTAATAGCGGCAGATTGTAGAGGAATGGTAGTAGCAATGCTGTTCCCCAGTAGGGTTTTATATTCCTCCTTATTACCATTGAAATTAATTGTCTTGATATTGCTGCAATCCTTAAAAGTGCTTGCACCAATAGATGTTAGAGAGGCAGGTAATGTAAGCTCCTCCAATGCAATGCAGCCGGAGAACGTATTCTCGGCCAATATAGTTGTGCCTTCAGGAATACTTACTTTTTTTAGACTTGTACATCCGTAAAATACATTTTTATCCATGGTGACAACTCCTCCAAAAGATGCTTCTGTCAAAGCAGTACAACCTCTAAAAACACCGTTTCCTATATCTGAAACGGTAGAGGGAATAGAGACACTTGTCAGGGATGTCGCTCCATAGCATGCACGATCCCCCAAGTTTTTTACGCCTTCCTGTACAACAAGGCTGGTTATACCTGTGATATATGACTTCCACGGTACACCGTCAGCGTTAGTCGGCACTTGATAGTCTGCCATAGTATTATTTTCATCTGTAGCTGAGATAGTAAGGACATAGCTGATTTCCCCTATAGCAGTCAATGTCCAATTTACATTTGTTCCACAACTGCCACTCGCCACGGCTTCTGTTTCCTCGGCAAAGGTAACTTGCGTGGATATTGGCATTGCGTTCAATAATAGTAGTAATGCAATAACAAAGCAGAATAACCGGTTGAGTTTTTTCTTTAAATTTTTCATGTTCTACCCCCGTCGTTTCCGTTATTTTATTGTTTTTCTACAAACCAACTACTTGAATTGCAAATTCCAGAACAGATAATGCCCATTACAGCATCTGTTTCACCTGAGTTGCCTCTTCAGCCTCCATGGCAATAGTCAGGGAATCAAATGGGATTAGTACTGACACGTGTTTTCCATATTTCCTCTCCTTTTTACTTATTAATATTTCTATTACATAAAGTGAAGCAACTCACTCATATGCCCTAAACTTAAATACTTGTACATTATTACGGTCATGGGATGGGTTATATCAGTAAAATGTCATCGCAGAGCGACTTTAGCTGGAACACCTCCAAAATTGGAACGTTCCAAAAAAATAAATTAAACCGTTCCAATAAATCTATTTTGATGTATTCTATCACATGTTGTCATAGCTTGTCGATATATGTAATACATTTTTACCCTTATTGGGCGTTTAATTGTTGGATAATGAATATTTTGTTTCTATCATGGCATTTGCCCCTTGGTTTAATCAGTCCTGCCAGTAAATAATTCTCTATGGAAGAAAGTTTTTATAATAAACTAAAGCATCAGTTACCTAAGCTTAAGTAAACTGATGCTTTAGAAATGATATTTGATATTTAAAAACTACCTTGCTTATTCAACTACACTGCTTATACTTATATCTTTGTAACGGCTCAAACCAGTACCCGCAGGTATAAGCTTACCGATAATAACATTTTCCTTTAAGCCTACGAGAGGGTCAACCTTACCCTTAATTGCAGCTTCTGTAAGAACTCTTGTAGTTTCCTGGAAAGAAGCGGCAGACAAGAATGAATCGGTAGCAAGTGAAGCCTTTGTAATACCCAGCAGAGTACGCTCACCTGTAGCGGGACTTAATCCTGCATCAAGAGCTTTTTGATTTTCTTTCTCAAACTCGAATATATCAACAAGTCCTCCCGGGAGTATGCTGGTATCTCCTGCATCTTCAATCTTAACTTTTCTCATCATCTGTCTTACAATTACTTCTATATGCTTATCGTTGATGTCAACACCCTGCATTCTGTAAACTCTTTGAACCTCCTGAAGAAGATACTCCTGAACTCCCTTAATACCCTTGATTTTTAGGATATCATGAGGATTTACGGAACCCTCGGTCAATTCATCTCCGGCTTCAACTATATCTGCATCATATACCTTGATTCTTGAACCATAAGGTATCTGGTAGGATTTTGATTCACCGTCTTCGGAAGTAATGATTACTTCTCTCTTCTTCTTTGATTCTGAAAGCTTAACGCTACCGGCTATTTCGGATATAATTGCAAGTCCCTTAGGCTTTCTTGCTTCAAACAATTCCTCTACACGAGGGAGACCCTGTGTAATGTCATCACCGGCAACACCTCCGGTGTGGAAGGTTCTCATTGTCAGCTGTGTACCCGGTTCACCTATTGACTGTGCAGCTATTATACCAACTGCTTCACCAACATTTACAGCATCGCCTGTCGCAAGGTTCGCACCATAACACTTGGCACATATGCCAACCTCTGAGTGACACGTAAGTACCGATCTGATTCTTACTTTCTTAACACCTGTTTTAGCTATTGTAGAAGCTTTATTCTCATCAATGGCCTCGTCTTTTGATGCTATCAATTCCTTTGTATTAGGATCGTACATGTCTTCAGTTAAATATCTTCCTACAAGTCTCTCAGATAACGGTTCAATTATTTCGCCGCCGTCCTTGATGTCGTATACTTCAATGCCCTTAGTAGTACCACAATCCAATTCTCGGATAATAACTTCCTGGCTTACATCAACCAAACGTCTTGTTAAGTATCCGGAGTCAGCTGTTCTAAGTGCTGTATCGGCCAAACCTTTTCTAGCTCCATGTGTTGAAATAAAGAATTCCAAAACGTTTAGCCCTTCACGGAAGTTTGACTTAATAGGTATCTCAATGGTCTTACCGGACGTATCAGCCATCAAACCTCTCATACCTGCAAGCTGTTTGATCTGATTGATATTACCTCTTGCTCCTGACTGTGACATCATGTACACAGGATTGAATCTGTCAAGGTTATCAATAAGAGCCTTTGTGATATTTTCACCTGTCTCAGTCCAAGCACTTATTACAGAATTATATCTTTCTTCATCTGAAATAAGTCCTCTCTTAAACTGCTTAAC
>JAEZIU010000245.1 GCA_023436485.1 Bacillota bacterium
TGGTTGTGGATGCTGTTGGGGTTGTTGCAAACGTTGCCGGTGCTCCAGAGGTGCCTGTTGAACAATCTGCGTATTCAAGGATTGAAGCAGAGAGTTACAGTAGCCAGTCAGGAATTCAGACTGAAACCTGTACAGAGGGTGGACTAAATGTTGGATATGTTGAAAACGGAGACTATGCCGTTTATAAAAATGTGGATTTCGGTAGTGGTGCTGAAGGTTTCACAGTAAGAGTAGCAAGTGCCGCTAGCGGAGGGAATATAGAAATTCGCCTTGATAGCGCTACGGGACCGGTCATAGGTATTTGTCCTGTAACCAGTACAGGCGATTGGCAGACATACACAGATGTAAATTGCAGTGTAAGCGGAGCTACTGGAAAACATGACGTGTATCTAATTTTTACAGGGGAAAGCGGATACCTGTTCAATATTAATTGGTTCGTATTTAGTGAAAAGACTATAGCTGGAAAATTAGGTGATATAAACTCCGACGGACAAGTAGATGCAATAGATTTACTATTGCTAAAAAAGTACCTGCTGGGACTGGGAGAAATTCAAGATACAAAGCTGGCAGACTTGGATGCCAACGGAGATATCAATGCAATAGATTTTTCACTTTTGAAACAATTTATACTGGGTACAATAACCGTCTTTCCGGGGGAAACACTATAAAGGACATCACTGTTCTGTATGTGTGTTAGAAACTTAATTGTGATGTAAGGAGGCTTTTTTAGGTATGTGGAGAAAGAAAATTCTATGTATATTGCTTGTAGCGGTATTAATGCTGACTATGACACCAATACCTCATCAGACGGTAATGGCTGAAACAGCGGGAATTAAGGAACTTAAAGGAACTGATATCTGCAA
Source organism: Bacillota bacterium (assembly GCA_023436485.1). Lineage (GTDB taxonomy): Bacteria > Bacillota > Clostridia > Acetivibrionales > DSM-1351 > Ruminiclostridium. The sequence goes on from JAEZIU010000245.1 coordinate 864, forward strand.
CGGCTTAAGAGGACAGAATTTTAATGAAGGTTGGAAATTCAACAAGGGTGATGTAACCAATGGTCAGAGTACCAGCTTCAATGATGGTGGTTGGTCAGGGGTTACACTGCCTCACGATTGGAGCATATTTAATTCTTTTAACCAATCTTCTGCAGCTGGTGGCGGAGGTGGATATCTGGACGGAGGAATCGGATGGTACAGGAAAACCTTTACTATACCTTCCGATTACACAGGTAAGAAGGTATTCATTGAATTCGACGGAGCATATATGAACAGTCAGGTATGGCTTAACGGTACCTTACTGGGAACCCGTCCGTATGGGTATTCCTCCTTTGAATATGACTTAACTCCATACCTCAATGTAGGAGGCAGTAATGTCATAGCAGTCAGGCTCAATAACAACCAGCCTACCAGCCGTTGGTATTCCGGAAGCGGTATTTACCGGAATGTTTGGTTGACAGTATTGGACCCGGTCCATGTAGGATACTGCGGAATGTTTGTTACAACACCAACAGTCAGCAGTAGTTCAGCCACTGCAAACGTAAGCACAAAGATATTGAATCAGGGAAGTAGTGCAAAATCAGTATCATTAAAAACTACAATTATTGATGCAGAGGGTAATTCCGTAGCTTCAAATACATCATCTGCAACTAGTATTGCTGGCAGCGGTAGCAATACATTCAGTCAGAATCTGACAGTAACAAATCCTCACTTATGGTCGCCTGCTTCACCATATCTATATACTGTTCAGACCCAAGTTATTGTCGATGGCAATGTATTAGATACATACAGTTCTACATTGGGAATCAGATATTTCAACTTTAGCTCCACTTCAGGTTTTTCACTTAACGGTGTAAATATGAAGATAAACGGAGTTTGTCTACATCATGATTTAGGTTCTCTTGGTGCAGCTGTAAACTATCGTGCCATTGAAAGAGAGCTCCAGATTATGAAGGATATGGGCTGTAATGCAATTCGTACTTCACACAACCCCCCTGATCCCCAGATGCTTGAAATTTGCGACAGATTAGGGTTAATGGTTATGGATGAGGCATTTGACTGCTGGGAAACAGGGAAAACCACCAACGACTATCATCTGTACTTTAACAATTGGGCTCAGACTGATCTTCAAGCAATGGTTACAAGGGATCGCAATCATCCTTCAATCATTATGTACGGCGTAGGTAATGAGATTCCTTCACCAACTGTTGCTACAGCTACAAAACTTAAGAACTGGGTTAAGGATATTGATAGCACAAGACCTGTTACATGGGGCTGTTTCGCTGTTGACATGGGCGATGAATTACATCAGTCGGTCGCAAGTGCTCTCGACTTGGTGGGCTATAACTATTTCCCATATATGTACGATAGCGGACATAACAACCATCCGGAGAGGAAAATGTTTGGAAGTGAAACAAGCTCTGCTGTTAGAAGCCGTGGAGTTTATAAAACACCAACAAATAAAAACATTCTAACCGACACCGATAACCAGTGTTCTTCTTATGATAACAGTGTGGTTAGTTGGGGTAACAGTGCAGAATCATCATACAATGAAATCAATAAACGAAATTACATGGCGGGGGAATTCATATGGACAGGGTTTGACTATATCGGTGAACCTACACCTTACGGATGGCCTGCAAAAAGTTCATATTTTGGAATAGTGGATACATGCGGTTTCCCGAAAGATATCTATTATTTCTATCAAAGCAAGTGGAGCACTAAGCCGATGGTTCATGTTCTGCCTCATTGGAATTGGTCTGCAGGTACTAATGTTGAGGTATGGGCGTACAGCAATTGTGATACGGTAGAATTATTCCTTAACGGAACATCACTTGGCTCAAAAACCGTTGGAACAGCGGGACATCTTTCATGGAGTGTTCCATGGTCTTCAGGGACATTGAGGGCAAAAGGCACAAAAGGCGGTACTGTGGTATACGATGAAGTCGTCACAGCAGGTGCTCCTTCAAAAGTGCTGTTAAAGCCTGACAGGACTTCTGTAAAAGCCGATGGTAAGGATCTGATATATATCGAAACAGATATTGCAGACAGCAAAAATGTGACGGTTCCGACTGCAGACAATGCAGTAAATTTCTCCATATCAGGCCCGGGGGTAATTGTGGGAGTTGATAATGGAAATTCAATAAGTACTGAATCATATAAAGGCAACAGCCGTAAAGCTTTCAGTGGTAAGTGTCTGGTAATTGTCCAGCCCACTAAAGTTAACGGAACAATTGTTGTAACGGCAAGCTCCAACGGACTATCCACCGGAAGCGTATCCATCACTTCAGCAGGAGGAGCAGAAGCACCTATTATATCTGCTTATAAACAAATTGAGGCCGAAAACTATGATAATCAGTCAGGAACACAGAGTGAAAGCTGCACGGAAGGCGGACAGGATGTAGGATTTATTGAAAACGGGGACTACACTGTTTATAACAATGTAGATTTCGGAAGCGGTGCCGAGAGCTTTAAGGCAAGAGTCGCAAGTGCTACCAGTGGAGGCAATATTGAGATTAGGCTTGACAGTCCTGACGGGACTTTAATCGGAACTTGTCCGGTTGCAGGAACAGCGGATTGGCAGACTTATGCTGATGTAAATTGCAGTGTCAGCGAGGTAACCGGAAAACATGACTTGTATTTAAAATTCACCGGGGATAGCGGATATTTATTTAACCTTAACTGGTTCACGTTTACTGCAATGAGTTCAGCAAAATTGGGAGATTTGAATTCAGACGGCCAAGTAGATGCAATGGATTTCCAGTTGATGAAAAAATACCTTTTAGGGCTGGGAACCATTGAAAATACAAAATCAGCTGATTTGGATGCAAGTGGCACTATTGATGTTTTAGATCTGATGCTGCTGAAACAGTACTTACTGGGCAATATAACTTCTTTTCCGGGGCAAGGTACCTAATTACCCGGAAAACAGGAAGTATATAACTTAAAAATTAATCCGAAAGAGAGGAAAAAAAGATGAAACATTTATTTAAAAAAGGTTTTTCTATTGTTTTTTGCTTGTTTCTATTATTGGCAAGTGTTTCGGCGGTTAACGCTGCAGCAAACGCAAATCCTTCATGGAGTGTTGACGAGAGGGTTGTTTTTCACAACCAGTGCAGCCCGTATGATTACTATGCTGCTAAAGATCCTACTATTGTTTATTACAACGGTAAGTACCTTGTTTATTACACAGGAGCAAATAAGAGTGGCGGCTGGCAAATGTGCTTCACATCAGCAAGTACAATTTCAGGACTGAAAACAGCTACACGTACTTATATGAGTAAAATAGGAGAAAGCTATTTCTGTGCGCCGGAATTGTTCTACTATGAACCTCAGAAATTATGGTACCTTGTTTATCAGGATGGTACATATGGGGCAGCTTATGCAACAACAACTACTCCTGATGATCCGAATTCATGGTCCGGGCCAAAATCCTTTGGAATATCCGGTAACATGGGCTGGGATTATTATGTAATATGCGATGACCAGTACGCTTACCTGTACAATACACCAAGTGACGGGTCAGGAAAACTGTATATGAGAAAAACCACTCTGGCAAACTTCCCTAAGGGCTGGAGCTCACCTACTGTTGCATGCTCAAATGTTTTTGAAGGAGCAGAGGTTTATAAAAGCCTTGCCGACAATCAGTATTATCTGCTTATTGAAGCAATGATAGACGGCAGAAGCTATGAACTCTTTACATCATCAAGTGCCGGAGGCCCATGGACTCTTGTAAACAATAAATGGGCAACAAGAAGCAATCTTACAAAATACAACGCAGACAAGTGGACAACAAATGTATCACACGGAGAACTTATACGTGCCGGATATAATCAGAAGCTTGAAATAAATGATATAAACAAGGTAGATTTCCTTATTCAGGGTACTACCGATATGAGTCCTGAATATCAGAAGATTATATGGGATTTGGGACTTATAAGAAATTACACAGGTACTCCTGATTTGCCGGAAAACTCTGATACCCCTGTTACTCCAAGATCAGCTTTTGACAAAATAGAAGCTGAGAGCTGGAATGACCAGTCAGGAATTCAGAATGTAACCTGTGATGAAGGAACCGAGGCTGTAGGATATACAGAAAATGCTGACTACAGCGTATACAAGAGCATAGATTTCGGTAGTGGTGCTACCAACTTCCAGGCAAGAGTGTCAAGTGCCACCAGTGGAGGAAAGATTGAAATAAGACTTGACAGTGCAACGGGAACTTTGGTCGGAACTTGCCCGGTTGCAGGAACAGGCGACTGGCAGACCTTTACAGATGTGAACTGCGATGTCAGCGGTGTAAGCGGTGAACATGACGTATACCTGAAATATATTGGAGACAGCGGATATTTAATCAACCTTAATTGGTTTAAATTCAGTAATACACCTGTTGTTACAGGCGAATTAGGTGATATAAATTCTGACGGACAAATAGATGCCATTGACTTACTAGAATTGAAAAAATATATTCTGGGCTCCGGAACAATAGAAGACACAAAGCTTGCAGATTTGGATGCTAATGGTGAAGTTAATGCAATTGACTTCGCACTTATGAAGCAATATTTGCTGGGTATTATAATTGAATTCCCGGGAGAAGGTACTACAGAACCTACCACTCCCAAATTCCATTGTTTCTTATTGCTAGGCCAGTCCAATATGGCCGGTTATGCTGCATCACAGGCTTCCGACAAGGTAGAAGACCCTCGTGTACTTGTACTGGGCTTTGATAATAACGCTGCACTGGGCAGGGTAACAGACCAGTGGGATGTAGCATGTCCTCCTCTCCATGCTTCTTGGCTGGATGCCATTGGACCTGGTGATTGGTTTGGAAAGACTATGATACAAAAAGTTCCCTCCGGTGATACTATCGGTTTGATACCATGTGCTATAAGTGGTGAAAAGATTGAGACTTTTATGAAGTCAGGAGGAACCAAATACAGTTGGATTGTAAATCGTGCAAAACTTGCTCAACAAAAAGGTGGAGTCATTGAAGGAATTATTTTCCACCAAGGCGAATCAAATAGTGGTGACACAAGTTGGCCCGGAAAGGTAAAAACATTGGTTACTGACCTTAGAACAGATTTGAATCTTGGTAATGTCCCCTTTATTGCAGGTGAATTGCTTTACAGCGGCCCATGTGCAGGGCACAATACACTGGTAAATCAACTGCCTTCCTTGATTACAAATAGCTATGTAGTTTCAGCCGACGGATTAGTTGTAGATCCTGCAGATACACAATACCGTCTCCACTTTGGGCATGATTCATCAGTTACTTTAGGCAAGCGCTATGCAGAAAAGATGATTGAAGCACTGAAATGGTAAACGGGTAGGGAACTTGGGTATAGGTGACAAGTACCAACAGCCGACACCTAAATTAAAAAAATAACCCGGATTAGATTGTAAAATATAAGCATAGGCCGGGACACTATAAAAACCGGCCTGTGTTTTTTTATTAAGGAGAGGGATTTCATGAAGATAAATAAGAAATTTATCAGGAAATTCGGTGCTACTATCTTGGCGGGGGTACTGATTACAAGTGGAAATTTACCTTTTAGCGGTTACAAAACAATGGCTGCCACTGAAGACACCGTTGGAGCTGATGAGGTTATTACTCAGGATAATGATTTGAAATTATTGTACAATAGCATGGCGGGGAGTAATTTCTCAGGCGACCCGTACGACAATAACGAATCATTTTACAAGGCATTACCCCTTGGAAACGGACGTATTGGTGCAATGGTTTACGGGAACTATCCTGATGAGAGGATTGATTTGAACGAAGCTACCTTTTGGAGTAGCGGTCCCGGCAACAATAATAGAGCCGGAGCGGCAAACTCTTTGAAAACTGCTCAGGATCAATTGTTTGCCGGTCAATATAAAACAGGTAGCGCCACTGTTGCTAATAGTATGATAGGCGGTGGAGAAGCAAAGTATCAATCAATCGGGGACTTAAAACTCTCATTTGGACACAGCTCTGTATCAAATTACTCCAGACAGCTTGATATGAATACCGGAGTTGTCTCCAGTGATTATACATACAATGGAAAACAGTATCACAGAGAGTCTTTTGTAAGCTATCCTGACCAGGTAATGGTAACAAAAATTACATGTAGTTCACCGGGTTCAATATCACTTACTGCCGGGTACGAGTCTTCACTTACAGGTCAGTATACCGTTTCTACCTCAGGTAATGACACCTTAGTAATGAATGGACACGGGGATTCTGACAATGGTATTTCATATGCAGTATGGTTTTCGACACGATCAAAAATTATTAATTCAAATGGTTCAGTCTCAGCTAACAACAACCAAATATCCGTTTCAAATGCAGATTCAGTGGTTATCCTGACCTCTATCCGTACAAATTTCATAAATTATAAAACCTGTAATGGAGATGAAAAGGGAAAAGCTACTACGGATATTACAAACGCTTCGACAAAAACCTATGAAACCTTATATAACAACCATGTCGCAGACTATCAGAACTTATTCAAGAGGGTGGACGTTGACCTGGGTGGAAGCGGCAGCGAAAACAGCAAACCTATGGGACAACGTATATCTGAATTTGGCACAACAAACGACCCCAAATTGGCTAAAGTGCTTTTCCAATACGGAAGATATTTAATGATTAGTGCTTCCCGTGATTCACAGCCCATGAATCTTCAGGGAATCTGGAATAAATTCCGTAATCCGGCATGGGGTTGTAAAATGACCACTAATATAAACTATGAAATGAATTACTGGCCTGCCTTCACTACAAATCTGGCCGAGTGCTTTGAGCCGTTTGTTGAAAAGGCAAAAGCACTTCAAGCTCCCGGTAATGAAACTGCCCGTGCCCATTACAACATATCAAACGGATGGGTATTACACCATAATACCGACTTATGGAACAGAACGGCTCCTATCGATGGTGATTGGGGTTTCTGGCCAACGGGTGCCGGATGGATTTCCAACATGCTGTATGATGCATATACCTTTAATCAGGACACAGCATATTTGAATGAAATCTATCCCGTAATAAAAGGAGCAGCGGATTTTTTACAAACTTTGATGCAGTCAAAAAGCATAAACGGACAAAATTATCAGGTTATCTGTCCTAGTACTTCACCAGAACTTACGCCACCAAGTACCAGCGGAGGACAGGGGGCGTATAACAGTTACGGTGTAACTATGGACAACGGAATAAGCCGGGAACTTTTCAAAGATGTAATTCAGGCAGCAGGGATACTTAATGTTGATTCTACATTCCGTTCTACTCTCCAATCAAAGGTTTCACAGATTAAACCTGATACTATAGGCAGTTGGGGACAATTGCAGGAATGGGCTTATGACTGGGATAGCCAGTCAGAAAGAAACCGCCACATATCCTTTGCTTATGACCTATTCCCGGGAATGGAGATAAACAAACGGAATACACCAACTATCTCCAATGCAGTAATTAAATCCCTGAATACAAGAGGAGATGCCGGAACAGGTTGGTCAGAAGCTTGGAAGCTAAATTGCTGGGCACGACTGGAAGACGGAGCTCATGCATACAATCTTGTCAAACTGCTTATTTCACCTGTTAATAAAGACGGAAGACTCTATGACAACTTATGGGATGCACATCCTCCATTCCAGATAGACGGTAACTTCGGATTCACCTCAGGAATAGCAGAAATGCTTTTGCAAAGTCATAATAATGAAATTCAGCTTTTGCCGGCCTTACCTAGCCAATGGTCAACGGGACATGCCGATGGTCTTTGTGCCCGTGGAAATTTCACTGTTACAAAAATGAATTGGGAAAATGGTGTTTTAACCGGTGCTACTATCAAATCAAATTCAGGTAATGTTTGTAACGTCCGTTACGGCAACAAAACCATAAGCTTTCCAACAAAGGCAGGATACACCTATCAGTTGGACGGGTCATTACAATTGATAGAACCCGGTACAATGCTGACAAATGTGGCTTTGAATAAGACTGCCACTGCTTCCGGGTCTAATTCCGGTGAAGAGGGCGGAAAAGCTCTTGATGGTTCAACTACTTCCAAATGGTGTCATGATGACGGCATGAGCGGTGAATGGCTGCAAGTTGATCTTGGCGCAAAATATGATATCAGTCGTTGGGTTGTGAAACATGCCGGCGTTGCAGAAGCAATCAGATTCAATACCAGGGATTTCACCCTGCAAAAGAGTGATGACGGAACTACATGGACTGATGTTGATGCAGTTTATGGAAATCAGCAGAATATAACCGACAGAAATGTTCCCACCTTTAATGCAAGATATGTACGATTGTATATTAATACAGCCACTCAGGATAACTCCGGCGGTGCCAGAATTAATGAATTTGAACTCTGGGGCAAAACCAGCGTCGATATTCCGAAATCTGCGTTTTCACAAATTGAAGCAGAAGAGTTCAGCAGCCAATATGGAGTAGAAGCTGAAACCTGTAACGAAGGTGGACAGGATGTTGCATTTATAGAGAACGAAGATTTTGCTGTTTATAGCAATATGGATTTCGGAGAAGGTGCCAAAAGCTTTCAAGCAAGGGTATCAAGTGCCACCAATGGAGGAAATATTGAAATCAGGCTTGACAGTGCTGACGGCCCCTTGGTAGGGACTTGTCCCGTTACAGGAACAGGCGATTGGCAGACTTGGGTTGATGTAGCCTGCAATGTCAGCGGAGCAAGCGGTAAACATGATTTATACCTGAAATTTACCGGGGACAGCGGATACCTATTCAATCTTAACTGGTTCAAATTTTCTAACGCACCCATTGTAACAGGGAAACGGGGTGATATAAATAACGACGGACAAATAGATGCAATAGATTTACTGCTGTTTAAAAAATATCTGTTGGGCTTAGAAACAATAGAAAATACGGAATTAGCTGATTTAGATGCAAATGGTGAAGTAAATGCAATTGATTTCTCACTGCTGAAAAAATACCTCTTAGAACAAACATAAAATAAAATAAGGAGATTAGGTGATGATTAAAAAGTTTTTAAGTATATTATTAACAGGCTTATTACTTACAACTTTAATGAATATTACTACAATTAACACATCAGCAGCTACACTCCCAACCTTGCCGCCAACTGGATTTGACACTATTCAGAACAGTATACCTCATGGGCAGGTAAGTTATTTCAATTATCAATCTACAGCTACAAACAGCCAGAGGAGAGCCAGAATTTATCTGCCTCCGGGATATTCAAAAAATAACAAATACAGTGTTCTTTATTTGTTACACGGATACGGCGGAAATGAAAACGATTGGTGTGACAGCGGTTCTGCTAATGTTATCCTTGATAATCTTATTGCAGCCGGTAACATCAAGCCATTCATTGTAGTAATGCCAAATGCCAATGCAACAGGCACAGGAATATCTGATGGTTATGCAAATTTCAAAAACGATTTGCTCAAAAGCCTAATTCCATATGTTGAATCAAATTATTCCGTTTATACGGACCGGCTTCACAGAGCACTTGCCGGACTTTCTCTTGGCGGTGCACAATCTATGAATTTTGGTATGACAAACCTCAATCAGTTTGCATATGTAGGCGGTTTTTCTCCCGGGGGGCCTGCTTCCATAACAGATGTTAATATGTTTCCGGATCCTACTGCCACAAAAGAGCAGATAAAGCTTTTATTTCTCTGCATCGGTACTAATGATAATACGTCCTTCTGTGAAACAATTGTTAATAATTGCAAGAAATATAGTATACCTTATACATATTTTCTTATTCAAGGAAGAGGTCACGATTGGAGTGTCTGGAAACCAAGCCTGTGGAATTTTTCGCAAATGGCCTGTGCCGCTGGATTCACAGATTATACTCCTACAACACCCCCTGAGCCAATATCTGCTTTTACACAGATAGAAGCCGAGAGTTTTGGCAGCCAGTCGGGTATTCAGACCGAAACCTGTTCAGAAGGCGGGCAAGAGGTAGGTTACATTGAAAATGGGGACTATCTTGTATTCAATAATGTTGATTTCGCCAACGGAGCAGCAAGTTTTCAGGCAAGGGTATCAAGTGCCACAAGTGGAGGAAACATTGAAATCAGACTTGACAGTGTTGACGGCCCCTTGGTAGGAAAATGTACCGTTATGGGAACAGGTGATTGGAAGACTTGGACTGATGTAAGTTGCAATGTCAGCGGAGCAAGCGGTAAACATGATTTATACCTTAAATTTACGGGGGATAGCGGATACCTGTTTAACCTTAACTGGTTCAAATTCACTAACGTACCCATTGTAACAGCGAAACCGGGTGATATAAATAAAGACGGACAGATAGATGCAATAGACTTACTTATATTAAAAAAATATCTATTGGGCTTAGAAACAATAGAAAATACGGAATTGGCTGATATGGATTCAAATGGTGAAGTGAATGCAATTGATTTCTCACTGATGAAGAAATATTTGCTTGGAACAGTCTAGAAAATTAATTAGGAGGGTAAGAATATGGTAACAAACATTAAAAAAATATTTAGTGTAGTATTGGTTTGTTTAATTGTTTTTTCGCTTGTATTCACAGTACAGGTAACGGAGGTTTTAGCAGCAAGTGATGTAACTGTTAATCTGTCTGCAGAAAAGCAGGAAATGCGTGGCTTCGGTGGAATGGTTCACACCGGTTGGCAGTCTGATTTAACTGCTGCTCAACGAGAAACCGCTTTTGGTAATGGAGATGGACAGCTGGGTTTTACTATTTTAAGAATCCATGTTGACGAAAACAGCAGTAACTGGTCAAAAGAAGTGGCAAGTGCTAAAAGTGCTATAGCACACGGCGGTATTGTTTTCGCCTCTCCTTGGAATCCTCCAACATCCATGCAGGAAAAATTCACTCGTAATGGTACTGCAAATCAGACACGTTTGAAATACGACCAATATGGTGCATATGCACAGCACCTGAATAATTTTGCAAAATATATGAAAGACAACGGCGCTCCACTTTACGCCATATCTGTTCAGAACGAGCCTGATTACGCTGAGACATGGACATGGTGGACACCACAGGAAATGCTTAACTTCATGAAAAATAATGCCGGTTCAATTACCGAAGCAAAGGTAATAGCTCCCGAATCCTTCCAATACTTAAAGAATATGTCAGATCCGATATTGAACGATTCTACAGCCCTTTCAAACATGGATATTCTGGGTGCGCATTTCTATGGTACAAGTGTAAGTAATATGCCTTATTCTCTTTTCCAACAAAAAGGAGCGGGAAAAGAGCTTTGGATGACAGAAGTATATGTTCCAAACAGTAATGCTGACTCCGCAGATCGCTTTCCGGAAGCCTTGGATGTTGCTTATAACATGCATAACGGTATAGTTGAAGGAAATTTCCAGGCATATGTATGGTGGTACATCCGCAGGTCATATGGCCCAATGAAAGAGGACGGAACCATGAGTAAACGTGGTGCCATGATGGCTCAGTACTCCAAATTTGTTCGCCCGGGCTACATAAGAGTTGATGCAACAAAGAACCCGGATACAAACGTATATATATCCGCTTATAAAGGCGATGGCAAGGCTGTAATTGTTGCCATTAACAAAGGTACCTCTGCGGTAAGCCAGAAGTTTAATTTGCAGGGTGCGTCAGCAGTATCTAAAGTATCTTCTTGGGTAACCGACGGTAGTAGAAATGTAGCAGCATCAACTTCATATTCTGGAACATCTTTTACAGCTCAACTTCCGGCTCAAAGTGTTACAACCTTTGTAGCAGATCTTGGAACCATAATTCCTGTAGAAAAAGATGCTTTTTCTCAGTTGGAGGGAGAAGCTTATGACGACCAGTCAGGAACTCAGAACGGAAGCTGTGATGAAGGCGGAGAATGCCTTGGATATATAGAAAACGGCGATTATGCAGTTTATAAGAGTGTTAATTTCGGAGAAGGTGCAACAAGTTTTAAAGCAAGAGTATCAAGTGCTACCAGCGGAGGAAACATTGAAGTTAGACTTGACAGCCCTACAGGTACTTTAGTAGGAACTTGTCCCGTTACCGGAACAGGTGATTGGCAGAATTGGGCAGATGTAACTTGCAATGTCAGCGGAGTAAGCGGTAAACATGATTTATATCTTACTTTTACCGGAGACAGCGGATACCTGTTCAACATTAACTGGTTCAAATTCAGTAATACATCTATTGTAACTGGAAAAACTGGTGACATAAATAATGATGGGCAAATAGATGCTTTAGATTTGCTGTTGTTTAAAAAATATATTTTGGGATTAGAAACAATAGAAAATACGAATTTGGCTGATTTGGATGCAAATGGTGAGGTAAACGCTATTGATTTCTCACTGCTCAAGCAATATCTGTTGGGTCTAATAACTGTTTTACCTACACCGAAACCTGTATAATGCTATAGTTTTTTACAGATAGCTAAAGTGATATTCCAGTCAGGTAAATTAGCTTAACATAGAGCGTTGTCTGACTGGAATTCATTAATAAAGTAAATTTAAATTGGTGGTGGTAGAGTGTGAAAAAACATGTTATTCCTGCGGTGCTTGCTATAGTTGTTCTGATAGTAATTTTAACAGCCTCCTGCTCGGACCGCCGCAAAAATTTTGAGCTTTTGTCCGGTGATTCAATTCCATCAAATGCAAAACTATTCAGTGTTTCAGGTGAATCACATAAAATAAGCGATATCAAAAGTAAATATAAAGTTGTGTTTTACCTTGACAGTACAAATGAAGATTCCATGAAAAGACTGGACTGCATTTCAAAAACAATTAGTCTTCTCAGTGGTAAAGATATCAGTTGTTTATTAGTCTGGGAAGACAGTATACCTGTAGGGGATATACAAAAAGCAGGAATTGACGAAAGCTATAATTATTCTCTGAAACACAAGTTAAGTCTGAGTGAATCAAAGCCAAATGCTTTTCTTTTGGATGAAAAAAACAAAATTGTAATGGTGACGGGCTACAGCTACATATCGTTAATAAATGAATTGATTAATTTAAACGGGAAAACAGATTTAAGTGTTAAGGCAGGAGAAATGATTGTAAATAATGTATCCAAGTCAGGTGATTTCCCCGATAATCGCAACGAAAAGACACTTGTTATGTTCATGTCATCAGGCTGCAAGATATGTAGAGTCAGTGAAGACATTGTAAGTAAAAATATTGAATCCATGGGTAAGAAAATAAATGTAATAATTGTACGCCCGGATTTTGATACAAGACACTCTTATGATAAGAATTTTGAAATTGACCCCCAACAGATATATTTTAATATATTCAGCCATAAACTGGGTATCCAAGCTTCAAACCGAAAATACCCGATGTTTTTAATAATAAACAACGACTATTCTGTTGAAAAGCAATTTACAGATGCCAATGAGGCAGTTAAATTCATTTTGGGGTTATAAACCGGCAGATGGGGAGTATACAATGAGAAAGTTTGCACTTTTCCTTTTAGTATTGTTATTGTTGGCACATGGAAGTGTTTTCAGGTCTTGGGCTGAGAGTGAGAATAAGCTTACGTCAGTTTACTTTTACAGCCCTACATGTGCCTCCTGCAGTAGTATGTCGAACTTCCTTGAAAATTTTAGCGAAAGCCATAAAAACCTTGATTTAAGGAAGTATGATATATCTGATTTGAGAAACAAAAGTCTGCTGGACAAGTATAGTGAAGCATACAAAGTTTCCCCGGAAGATGAGGGGATTGTTCCTGTTGTATTCATTAGGGACAAATATTACACAGATGAAGAGTTCATAAAAAATAATCTTGAAAAAGTGTTGAATACCCCCGGGGCCAAAACACTGGAGATTAATAATTCGGCAGAAACCCATGAAAAAGATATTAGGAGGTTTAAAGGCTTTACGACTCCAAGCGTATTTCTGGCAGGTGTTATTAATGGTTTAAATCCCTGTTCCATGTCCATGCTGCTGTTTTTTTTATCTCTACTGACTGTAAAAAAAGAAAAAGTAATGAAAATAGGAATGTCATTTATTTCAGGCAAGTTTCTTGCATATGTCATGTTGGGAACAATTCTATTTCGGTTTTTATCATTGTTTGATTTCAGGGTATTTAATACATTATTCAAGATAATTTTCGCAATTGTACTGCTTGTACTGATTGGTATGAGCATACAGGATTATTTTGCAGCTAAAACTGAAAGATATGACAAAATACGTCTGCAACTTCCCGAAGTACTTAGAAGGTTCAACCATGGGGTAATAAAAAAAGTATCGGGCTTTGCAAACCTGAAAATAATATTGTTATTAGGCTTCCTGCTGGGAATAGTTATATCCTTGGGGGAGTTTCTGTGTACAGGGCAAATCTATCTTGCTACTATTATTACAATTTTTCAGACAAATTCACAGTTAAGTCTTCAGGCATTGAGTTCCCTTCTGGTGTACAATTCAGGAGTCATTTTGCCCCTTGTTATATTATTGTTTCTGGTGTACAAGGGCAAAGAAATTTTTGATGTCTCAGAGGCAATAAGGGAACGGCTTCATATCATAAAGATAATAAATGCACTAATTTTGGCCTTATTCTTTGTAATAATCCTTTTGTTTTTTTAGCTTAATTGGAGGTGTCGGTCACATGCAGCCTAGAAGAATAATATTTATTGATAAAAAAGGCAGTACCAATCTTGAATGTAAATTAAATTCTCTGCCTTTAAAAGATGAAAAAATCATTGAAAAGAGTATCGAATTATTCAATGACCGTGAGCCATGTATTATTCACAGATCATTTGTAATGAAAAAGCTCATGCTGGAAATAAATGAATATTTCATCGAAGTGCTTCAAAACGGTAAGGGACAAATAGCCTTGGAGGAAATACCCAAAAATATTATAGGGCTTTTGAATATAAGTAATGATGTGGTAAAAATTCAACTTGATTCGTAAGGAGGTATTTTAAATGCAAAAAAGTATAAAAACTCAAATTCCAAAAGTGTTGTACATAACAATGCTGGTTTCGGTTTTAGCTTTAGTTTTATTTTTTCCCAAAAACACCTTTGCTTCAACCCCTGATTGGGACAGTGTATTTAAAAATTCAGACTCATGGTTTGGCAGTTCAGAGGGAATTGCACTGGCAGACAGTATAGTTCAGTACCAGCTGTCAGACGGAGGCTGGAGGAAGGACATGACAACAAGCAGTAGCGGTTCGTGGGGCAAATCTACAATTGACAATGATACCACCACTTCTCAGATAAAGGTTTTAGCAAAGACATACAATCAGACCAAAAACACAAAATATCTGACTGCTTGTCAAAAAGGTATTGATCTTTTAATGAATGGGCAGTATTCCAACGGTGGATGGCCCCAAGTATTCAATGATGCAGGAACATACCACGCACACATTACCTACAATGATAATGCTATGATTCACGTTATGAACTTATTAACCGATGTATCAAAAAAGTCGGGGGATTATACCTTCATAGACTCCACCAGAGCCTCAAAAGCAAGCAGTGCAATTCAAAAAGGTATCCAATGCATATTAAACACACAAATAATTGTCAATGGTGTAAAAACCGCATGGTGTCAACAACATGATGAATTCACTCTGAAGCCGGCAAGTGCAAGGGCCTATGAATTGCCCTCCAATTGTACCAGCGAGAGTGTAGGTATAGTAAATTACCTAAAAGGAATCAGTAACCCGAGTTCAGAAATAACAAATGCAATCAATTCTGCCGTTAGCTGGTTTGCACAAGTTAAAATACTGGGGATTAAAGTAGTTGACACAGGAGATGACAGAGTAGTTGTCAGCGATCCTTCAGCACCGCCAATATGGGCACGTTTTTATGAAATGGGTACCAATAGGGCGATGTTCGTTGACCGTGACGGCTCAATTCATTATCAAATGTCAGAAATTAGCCAGGAAAGAAGAGATGGTTATGCTTGGTATGGTGATTGGCCAAAAAACCTTGTTAAAGATATCATTATACCTACACCTGACCCTATTCCCGATGGTCAATATATCAAATCTCTGATTGTAAACGATACGGATAATGCCGTAGACTGGTCTATTCAGACCAATTTACAGGTGGGAGATACAATATACGGAGACAGAACCTTCAAATTTGTTCAGATTCCCCAAAGCCTTGCAGGTGCTGAATGGATAAGAACAGCATGCGATTCGAAACTATACACCGCAGATGAAGCCTCCTTTGCTGCAAAATCGGATATAACTGTTTATGTGGCTCTGGACACAAGAGTTACCAGCATACCTGCCTGGTTCGGCAGTTGGACCAAAACCGACGAATCATTAAGTACAGATAATGCCGTTACATATAATATTTATAAAAAGGATTTTACTACCGGTTCAAGCGTGGTACTTGGAACTAACGGGGCATCTTCAAGTGTAGTGAATTACACTGTGATGGTAAAGCCTAAATCCATAATTCTCAAAGGGGACGTAAATGGAGATGGAGCAGTAGATGCTTTGGATTTTGCACTTGTAAAGAGGTACTTACTGAATGGAGTAACTGACGGAATGAATTTACAGGCAGCAGATATGAATAATGATAATTCAGTAAATGCAATCGATCTGGCACTTATTAGAGGTGATATTTTGTACTGATACTGATATATAAGGGAGGGACGACCTATGAAAAGGGAAAGATTTTTTCAGTCAGTTTTGATTCTTATCTTTGTGTTTCAAACAATGGTTGGCTCATTTTTGATGTCAAAAGTTGGAGCAGTGTCCTATGATATGGTTGTAGCAAAGGATGGAAGCGGTAATTTTACTACGGTACAGGCAGCTATAAATAGCGTACCGTCCAATAGCCAGACCAGAACAACCATATTTATTAAAAATGGTACATATAAAGAAAAAATCAACATTTCGTCATCTAAAATTAATATTTCGTTGATTGGAGAAAGCAAAGCTGGCACAATTTTAACCTACAATGATGCAGCCAGCACCAAAACATCCTCCGGAGGAACATTAGGTACAACGGGAAGTGCCAGTGTTACCATTGCAGGAGCAGGTTTTCAGGCCGAGAACATAACTTTTGAAAATTCATATGATGAGGCTGCCTACGGCAGCAGTCAGGCTGTTGCTGTTCTTGCTAAGGCGGACAAGATGATATTCAGAGGATGTTCTTTCAAAGGAAATCAGGATACCCTGTATGCAAACGGTGATGGTTGCAGGCAGTATTATTATAACTGTTATATTGAGGGGGATGTAGATTTCATATTTGGCTCGGCTAATGCGGTATTTGACAGCTGTGAAATTTTTTCTCTCAACAGAAGCGGAGGATGTGTTACGGCACCCAGCACAAAGGCAATTCAAAAGGGATATCTGATATACAAGTGTAAACTGACAAGTAGCTCAAGTCCAAAATCAATTTATCTGGGAAGACCTTGGATTCCAAGTTCCGATACTACTCAAACAACCCCGAAGGTATTATATCGGGAATGTGAATTAGGCTCACATATTGCTGATGCAGGATGGACTGTTATGTCGGGCAACAATCCTGCAAACTTTGAAATGTGGGAGTATCAGAATACAGGTGCAGGTGCAAATGCATACAGAAAGCAGCTACCGTCATCAAAAGCTGCCGATTACACAATAGAGAAATTTCTTTCAGGTTCGGACGGTTGGAATCCCAATATAAACGAAAATATCCCTGTAACCCTTCCAGATGGTCAATACATAAAGTCACTGATTGTAAACGATACCATAAATGCTGCAAACTGGTCTATTCAGTCAAATTTACAGGTGGGAGACCTAATATACGGTGACAGGACATATAAATTCACACAGATTCCACAAAGTCTTATGGGTTGTGAATGGATAAGGACGGCATGTGATTCCAAAATGTATTCGGCAGATGAAGCCTCCTTTATAGCAAAATCAGATATAACTGTTTATGTTGGCGTGGATACCAGAGTAACAAGTACTCTTGATTGGCTAAGCAGCTGGACTGCAACCGGGGAAACCTTGGTGAGCGATAATAGTTCAGTAGCCTACAACCTGTACAAAAAGGATTTCCCAGCAAATTCACTTGTGACACTGGGAACTAACGGAGCATCCTCAAGCACCGTAAATTATGTTGTTATTGTAAAGTCAAAGACAACTGGTGTTCTTTCAGGTGATTTAAATGAGGATGGAACAGTAAGCGCCTTGGATTTTGCATTACTGAGGAAGTACATATTGACAGGGATAGCTGATGGTGTAAATTTAACAGCTGCAGATGTGAATAACGACGGAAATGTAAATGCTTTGGATTATGCACTGTTAAAAAGTTATTTATTAAGTGGCAATTAAACAAAAATAAATTAATAAGGAGGGGGCAAATGTGTTAAGAAAGGTATTTCTGGGTTTTCTAATTAGCGTAATGTTGGTAACTTGTTGTAGTTTTCAACAAGCAACATTGGCTGCAACACCACGCCAAATGGAAAATTTGGACAGGGGTGTAGTAGCAGTTAAAGTCAGCACCGGTGTTTTTGTAAGTTGGCGGGTGTTGGGAACCGAAACAGCTGATGTAACCTATAATCTTTACAGGGATTCAGTAAAGGTGACCAACATATCCGGGGCAAGCAACTATATTGACAAGTCGGGGACTGCAACCTCAAAGTACTCTGTAAGTGCCGTAGTAAACGGCTACGAACAGCCAATGTCGCCATCAGTAAGTGTTTGGGGCAGTAACTACTTGCAGATTCCTCTACAGATTCCCGAGGGAGGAACCACACCTGACGGAGTAGCTTATACATACAGTGCCAATGACTGCAGTGTTGGTGACCTTGATGGTGACGGACAATATGAAATTGTTTTGAAATGGGATCCGTCAAATGCCAAGGATAACTCCCAAAGCGGTTATACCGGGAATGTATTCATTGATGCCTATAAACTGAACGGTAAACGTCTATGGAGGGTTGACCTGGGGAAAAATATCCGCGCAGGTGCTCATTATACACAATTCATGGTATACGATCTCAATGGCGACGGTAAAGCTGAAATGGCATGTAAAACGTCAGACGGCACAAAAGATGGTATCGGAAATGTTATAGGCAACGCCGGTGCAGACTATCGTAATTCATCAGGATATGTACTTACAGGTTCTGAATACCTTACCATATTTGACGGAACCACAGGTAAGGCACTTTACACTGGAAACTATGAACCCGGCAGAGGTACTGTTTCCAGTTGGGGAGATTCATATGGCAATCGTGTAGACCGTTTTCTGGCGTGTATTGCATATCTGGATGGTGTGCACCCCAGTCTTGTTATGTGCCGGGGATATTATACAAGAGCAGTATTAGTTGCCTACGACTGGAATGGCTCTACATTAACCAAACGTTGGACTTTTGACAGTAATAGCAGCGGTAATTCCGGTTATGCCGGACAAGGTAACCACAATCTTTGTGTAGCTGATGTGGATGATGATGGAAAGGACGAGATTGTCTATGGTTCCTGTACCATTGATGATTCAGGAAATGGACTGTATACTACAAAATTAGGGCACGGGGATTCAATGCATCTGGGTGATCTTAATCCAAACAGGCCCGGCCTTGAGGTCTGGTCCTGCCATGAGGACGCAGCAGGTAATGGGGGAGTAGGTGCTTCCTTCCGTGATGCTAAGACAGGAAGTGTCATATTTAAGTTTGGGGCATCCGACGATGTTGGAAGGGCGTGTTCGGCAGATTTAACCGCACAATATCCCGGTGAAGAGGTATGGGCTGCAGGTTCACCGTTGTACAGTTGTACCGGACAGAATATTGGTTCTGCACCTTCCCAGAAGAATTTTGCAATATGGTGGGACGGTGACGAACTTCGTGAGCTGCTAGACGGTACAAGCATAACTAAATACGGTGGAGGAACATTGCTTTCAGCCACAGGTTGTGCTTCCAATAACGGAACAAAATCAACTCCCTGCCTTCAGGCTGACATTCTGGGAGACTGGAGGGAAGAGGCTGTGTGGAGAACCTCCGATAATAAATATTTAAATATTTATACAACCACAGATTTGACTAGCAGACGTATTTATACCTTAATGCACGATTCAGTATACAGACTGGGAATAGCCTGGCAGAACGTAGCATATAACCAGCCTCCACATACAGGTTTTTTCCTGGGAAGTGGCATGGCAACACCTCCGCAGCCTTCTATATATTTAGCAGGAGGTAATCCGATAACAGTTGATGGTAAACTGATAAAGGCGTTAACAGTAAATGATACCGAAAATTCCGGTGACTGGTCAATCCAACCCAATCTGCAGGTTGGCGACGTAGTATACGGTGACAGGACATATAAATTCACACAGGTTCCACAGGAGCTTGCGGGTTCCGAATGGATACGGACGGCATGTGATTCAAAAATATATTCCACGGATGAAGCTTCCTTTACAGCAAAATCAGATATAACGGTTTATGTCGGCTTGGATACGAGAGCCACAAGTATTCCCGACTGGCTAAACGGATGGACTGCAACTGGGGAAACCTTGGTAAGCGATAATAATTCTGTTGGATACAATCTCTATAAAAAGGATTATGCAGCAAATTCCCCTGTAACCCTTGGAACAAACGGTGCCTCGGCAAGCATAGTAAATTATGTTGTTATTGTAAAGCCACAGACATCTGATTTTCTTTTAGGTGATGCTAATGGCGATGGGGAGGTAAATGCCCTTGATTATGCTACATTAAAAGCATATCTACTTGGAAAGGTGAGTCTTTCACAGGAAGCCATGAAAACGGTAGATTTTAATAATGATAATACAATAGATGCTATTGATTTGGCGTTGTTCAGAAAGAATTTGTTAGGCGGACCTATATACACTATAAGTCAGTAAATAACTATTTAATAATAAACCAAATAAAGAGCCAGGAAGAAAATCTTCCTGGCTCTTTGTATATATTTAACACTTGGTAAGTGGTGCTAAATACCGTTGCATTCAAATATTTACATCACAGTTTTTATTTGCTATATTATATTTTATATGCCTTGGGTTGTTTTTACCACTTTATATTAGACTTTTGTAATAGTTGTTTATTAATTCTTGTTAGGGGGATTTGTTTGGAAAAGAAACCAAAAGAGGTGTCAAATTTAGCTTCAATAAAGAATAACATCTTTGCGTTGAAAATAGCATGGAGTATTACTAAAAGCAATGTAATCCATGCATTGATATTAAATATCTTAGGATATTTTGAATGGGTGTTTTTCAGCACAATTTTTATGAGGTACATAATCAATGCATTTGAAAAGAAAATGAGTTTTAACAGCATATTGGTATTTATCTTAATTTGCGGAGCGGTATTTGCATTAATAGGATTATACAGGAGCTATGTAAACAACGTTGCTTTTCCCTTAAATAGCACTAAAACATACGAAGGTCTGTATCTGAGATTGTATCAGAAGGCTAGAAATGTTGAATTGAGCTGCTTTGAAGATGCAGAATTCTATAATAAATACACTATGGCAATTGACGGGGCCGGAGACAAAATTGCAAGCGTAGTAAAAAACGTATGGGGCATATTAGTAGGTATACTTGCAACTATAATCGTATTTTTTTCTATGTATGACATAGACAAGTTAGCTGTGCTATTTGTAATTTTCCCAATAATAGGAAACTTTATTTTTGGCGGCATTTTGAACAAACTGGAGTTGAAAAGATACAGGGAAGGCATACCCAGTGAGAGAGTTTTCCAATATGTAAACCGGGTTATGTACCTGGCTGAATATGCAAAAGAAATGCGACTATCCAATGTTTACAGCCTGATAAAGGAAAAATATAACGAAGCTATAAAAAAGACTATCAGTATAGCAGATAAATATGCATCTAAAACAATAATAATGGAAGTACTGAAAGTTGTATTTACATTTTCCATAATTTTTGAGGGTGTCCTTCTTTACGGTACTTATAGAGCAATTGTGGTAAAGAGTATTTCTCTTTCGGAACTTGCAGTGCTTTCAAGTACCATGGTGTCTGCCACCTGGATTTTAATCGGGTTGTTTAACAATATAGTGGAGGCTATGAAGAACGGACTATTCGTAAATTACCTCCGTACCTTTATTGAATACAAGGAAGTTATTCCTGAAGACTGGGACGGTGATATGCCTGAGTCTGTTATTTCATCTATTGAATTCCGCAATGTCAGCTTTTCTTACAAAGACGGCAAATATGCGTTGAAAAATCTTAACTTTAGGATATCAGGAAATAATGTTGTAGCTGTTGTTGGACATAACGGAGCAGGAAAATCAACTATCATTAAGCTGTTGTTCCGCCTTTATGATCCTACCTCCGGAGAAATTCTTGTAAACGGTCGAAACATAAAAGAGTATAATCTCAGGGCTTACCGGCAATTGTTTGCTGCGGCTTTTCAGGACTACAAGGTACTTGCTCTCTCTGTAAAAGATAATGTTTTGATGGGGCATAAAGTTGAAAATGAGGATGAAGCAGTTATAGAAGCTTTAAAGAAAGCCGGTGTCTATGAAAAGGTTGAGACTTTGCCAAAAGGGATAAATACCATTCTGACCAAGGAATTTGATGAGGACGGAGCGGTGCTTTCAGGAGGCCAGTATCAGAAGATAGTGGTTGCAAGAGCCTTTGTTCAAAATACTCCCATTAAGGTTTTTGATGAACCTTCATCAGCTCTGGACCCAATTGCCGAATATGATCTGTATAAAAGTATTATGCGTGAGAGTAAAGACAAGACCATGATATTTATCTCACATCGACTTTCATCAGTACGAAATGCAGACAGGGTATTTATGTTTGAACATGGAGAACTTATTGAACAGGGTACTCATGAAGAATTAATGAAACTGAACGGTTCCTATGCTGATATGTATACAAAACAGGCTATGAACTATCTGGCAATGGATAAAATAGAAGAGGGGGTTGCACTATGAGCGATATGAATAAGAAACAGCCCTTTAAACAGGTCTTGGACAATAATTTGTTCATATTGAAAATCTGTTTTTCAGCTTCACCATTATATATTTTGGCATTTATATTTGACATATTAAGAAACCAGATTCTAATTTTTCTTGAGCATACCTATGGTATCGGATATGTACTTGAATCAGTGGAATTTGGACGGCCCTTTTATAAAGTAGCAGTATTTATAGTAATCCTGTTTGTATTAATAGGCTTGGGTATGGTATATGGTGCCTTTGTAAATCAGTGGATATCAAAAAAGGCATTGCCAAAGATGAAACAAAAGTTTAAGTTTATGCTTTATGAAAAGGCACAGGAGCTGGATTTGGAATGCTACGATAACCCTGAATACTATAATGAGTTTGTTCTGGCTGTTTCCGAAGCAGATAATCAAGTAGAAAGACTCTTGGAGTTTCTCAACAAGATATTTACAGGGCTTACTGTGTTTGTTACTACAGGAACGTATTTTCTTGTAAAAGACTGGTTTTCCATAACATTCGTTCTGGCTTCCTTTATATTGTCCTTTGTGCTTATGCAGATTTTCAACAAGATTAATTTTAATATACGTCTGCAAAAAAATCCTGAGGAACGAAAAAGAGCTTATGTTAATCGTGTCTTCTACTTGAATGATTATGCCAAGGAGCTCAGGCTGAACCCGGATGTGTCCGGCAAACTTTTTGGTAAGTTTAAAGAAGCAAACAAGGCTATCTACAACATTGACAAGGCAAACGCCAAAAAGAAATTTGTTATAAGTTTCCTTAGAGACTATGTATCCAATGACTTTATCAGTGATGTACTTTACATAACTTATCTGGTATATAAGGCCACTGTTTTACATGTAATTTCCTACAGTAGTGTTGTTATTTTATTTAACTCTTTCAGCAGACTGAAACAGAGCCTCAGGACTATAACGGAAATTTATCCTTATGCCAGTGAAACAAGCTTATACATTGATAAAATCCGAAATTTCTTGAATTATGAGCCTAAAATCGTAAGCCGCAAAAAGCTTGATGTGCCTAAGACACCAAAAACCTTTAATATGGATAACGTATCTTTCGCATATAAAGAGGGAGAAAAAAGAGTAATAAATAATATAAATATGACTATTAAGCCATATGAAAAAATAGCACTTGTAGGCTACAACGGTGCCGGAAAAACAACTTTGATAAAGTTGCTCATGCGTCTATACGACGTACAGGAAGGTGCAATTTCTCTGGATGACATTAATATTAAGGAATATGACGTAGAACAGTACCATGACCATGTGGGAACGGTTTTTCAGGATTACATGCTATATGCTGCTACAGTCAAGGAAAATGTATTGATGGATAAAGCTGATGGAGTTCCGGAAAAGCCTGTAATGACCGCACTGGAGCAAAGCGGCTTTGCACAACGGCTTACAAGCTTTAAGAATGGGCTTAATACTCCACTTACGGCAGAATTTGAGGAGGATGGAGTGAATCTGTCCGGCGGGGAATCACAAAAAATTGCAATATCCAGAGCTTTTTACAAAGATTCCAGCCTGATAATACTGGATGAGCCCTCTTCTGCACTTGACCCTATAGCAGAATACCAGCTGAACCAATCAATGCTGGAGGCTGCTGCAAATAAAACAGTGGTGTTTATCTCTCACAGGCTTTCGACTACAAGACTTGCAGATAAAATATTTATGCTTGAAAATGGAAGGATTATTGAACAGGGGAGCCACGACGAATTGCTCCGGCTCAACGGAAAGTATGCAGAGATGTGGCGTGTACAGGCAGGACAATATATACAGGTGTAGTTGAATGGGGGATGTCCTACAAACGGATTTCCAGATACTATTGAAATAAGCATTAAAAATAAGCCCACCTCTTGGCGGGCTTATTTCATTAATTGCTTTATTATCATTACGGCTATATTTGAATTATAATATTTGAGAGAATTTATCCCAAAATTCACATTCATTTTCTAAACATTTCTCAGAAATAGAACTAAGGATAGTATCTACTGAAAACAAAGTATTAGTACGTTTTGCTCTCATCAATTTATTTTTTGCTATTTCCCAGTTACGAATAATACCATTAACAATACTTGAGAGCTCATTATATTTTGATTCACTAATATAATTTTGGGTAAATATTTCCTTTAATAATAACGAATTTGCTATTTGCCTGTTATAGTTGATATTTAGATCAGCAATTCCTCCATCAACAATTAATTCAAGTTCATCACTTGGCGTATACTTCCAAAAATCTTTACTCTTGTTTATGTTGGAAATGTCATTAATTATATTTTCTGCATTTCTTTTTACATCTTCTATATTTAATTGGTATGGAGTTATATTTTCCGGGTAATGGTATACCAAGCAAGGTGAACTAATTCGTGGCCTGGTTGTGTTGCCTCCATAATCAACAAAAAAACCTGATCCAAAGAAACTTTCAACTAATCTACTTTCAGGTATTTCCTTTATACTTCGACCACTATTATCATCCTCTATAGTATAAAAAGTCTTTGCGATATCATCGAAACCAATTATTATTGCAAAATGATTCCAATGATGTTTTTGCCAGGGTAATGTATTTGGTAGCCAACTAAATAAATCTACAAATATAGATAGCAGCTTATCAGACATTAATAACTCTTTTATTTCATTAACAAAATTGTTATAATCCCTAAATGTATAAAATTCTTGTTTAATAATATTTTTTTTATAGATTTCTTCATAAGAAAATTGTACTCTGGGATATCGAATGGTTTCCTGATAGAAGTCACGAATATAATATGTGTATGAATTCAAATATGTAGCTGTTTTATAACTTGGATGGATGTAAGTTAACATTTCGAAATAATTATTTAATTGGCAATTCATATAAAATTCGTTGAAAGGAACAATGTTTAATAACTTTTTCATAATATTACCATGTATAATTTCACATTATACATTTTCCCTTTCTTTGATAAAAATGTAATTTTACTTATTTTTACATGAATATTATTTTTTAACATAATAACATTATCACAAATTGTGAAAAAATGCAACAAATGAGAATTATTTGACGCTTACTTAGACTTATTTTTTACATACTGCCTTCGCGACTTATCAGTTGTATAATTAAAGGAACAGATGTATAATTATGTAAGTGACATTTGGACACAGTAGCTACAACATTTCAACATTTTTCAATTCATTAATAATTCTGAATACAATCATCACATAAAATTTTTAATACCATTTGTCATATCACATTGAAAAGTAAATAGGGTGCTCAGGGCATGAGACAAACAGCTTATGCTCCGAACATACATACCTCGAAAACCTTTGTGAATTCGGGGAATTTATTAATTTTAAGGAGGTAAAAAAATGAAAAAGGTAAGTGTACTGGTTGTGCTTGCTGTTTTATTGGTAAGCATTATTACACCTGCAGTTTCGGCTGAGGAAAACAATTTTAACTATGTTGATGCATTTGCCAAGTCAATTCTTTTCTATGAGGCAAATTGGTGCGGTCCTGATGCCGGAAACAACAGGATTAAGTGGCGTGGGCCTTGCCATTGTGATGACGGAAAGGATGTAGGAATTGACTTGACCGGTGGATTCCACGACTGCGGAGACCATGTAAAGTTTGGTTTGCCGCAATGTGCATCGGCATCTACTCTTGGATGGGCTTATTATGAATTCAAGGATACTTTTGTTGCCAAGGGACAGGATGGCTATATGCTGAACATTTTGAAGCATTTTTGCGATTACTTTATAAAGTGCTTCCCAAACAAAACTACATTTTACTATCAGCTAGGCGACGGTGATGTGGATCACCAATATTGGGGGCCACCTGAACTTCAGACATATGACAGGCCTGCCTATTATGTTGCAACACCGGAAAATCCGGGTTCAGATGTAGCAGGTGATGCGGCAGCGGCACTGGCGCTTATGTATCTGAACTACAAGGATAAAGATGCAACTTACGCAGAAAAATGTCTTACTTATGCAAAAGACCTTTATGACTTCGGTATGACCTACAGAGGAAACAGCAAAGGCCAAAGCTACTATCTGCCAAGAACTTATCTGGATGAACTCATGTGGGGATCAATCTGGCTTTATGTTGCTACAAATGATAATAAATATATGGATAATGTAGAAAAGCTAATGGTTGAGAAAGGGATCACCGGAGGTAACTCCTTTAATGACAATTGGACCCAGTGCTGGGATTATGTATTAACAGGAGTATTTACAAAGCTTGCAACGCTTTCGACTAATCCTTTATACAAGTCAATTGCCGATGACCATATTGATTACTGGCAGAATAGATTAAAAACCACTCCTGCAGGATTGAAATACCTTGACAGCTGGGGCGTTTGCAAATACCCCGCAGCAGAGAGTATGGTTCAGCTTGTTTATTACAAATATTTTGGTAATGAGAAATGTCTGGACTTTGCAAAAAGTCAGATAGATTACATACTGGGGGATAATCCTAATAATATGTCCTACGAAGTAGGCTTCGGTGATAACTATCCTAAATATCCTCATCA
>JAEZIU010000310.1 GCA_023436485.1 Bacillota bacterium
AATAGGCACAGGCAATACCTATGATAAAAATTATTATTATTAATACCTTCCTTTTATATATAGAACGAAATACATCCCAGATAGTAAGCTCCATAAAATCGCCTCCAAATATGAATTACTTCAACTACTCAACGTCCACATGCATCACTTTTTCATTGCTTTTATTATAGCTTCGCAGTCTCCCTCTTTGGGACTTTCTCATTTCCATAAGCATAAACAGGATGCTCATGCAAAAAAAAGCAATAAACCCGTAAAGTAAGGCTGTTTTGATATATCCCATTGAAAATATGTTTTTTATATCGAAATTAGAAATTCTACAGTTTATATAACTCTTGTTTTTATAATTATAATAATCGTTAAGAGTATCCTGAGAACTCCTGGCGTATTCATCAAATTTTCCTTCTATTTTTCTTATCATTTCATCACAGGTATTTCTAAGCCTCTGTTGTTCTGCCTGAGTTGCTGATGTACCCATATAGTCTTTTATAAGCTTATTTTTGTTTTCTATTTCTTTCTTCAGTGCTTCGGCATTTACTCCGGCTTTAAGAGCTCTTTCGGTCAAATAATCCAGACCCGTTTTTGTTTTATTCATATATAAATCACTGTTTTTGTCAATGGAAGGAATAAAAAGAGAGTAAACAATTGTTGAATCATATGTCTGCATTCCCAATTTGCTAACCTCATTCTCTTTTAAATATTTTGAGTATTCTACATTTAATTTATCAATATCAAATTGAAGCTTATTGACCAGATCCTGTTTGTTTTTTGCTATCTTGGAGGTGAAAACAAATGCTCTCAGTGCCGCAATATCTATTTCGTTCAGTCTTTTATATTCATCTATTAAATTTTCAAAACTCACATTGGTTTTAGTTGAAATAAAAGACCCGTTCTCATATTTTTTAGCTGTAAGATAATCGATAATTGAATTGGCCTTGCTGCTAAAAATATCCGGTATTTCAATATATTCATAGTAATTGAGGTCAAAATTGTTTTCAGAAAGCAGAATAATTCTGTCGGTATGGTTTTCTTTAAAAACCTCCATATACGTTTCAAATAAGGTATTAAGCAATTTTTTAGTATGGTTGGGTGAGAACTTTTTCTTTTGAGAATAGCTAAGCACATATTCGTTGGGGAAATATGTAAATTCCTTCCCTGTGGCCCTGATCGCTTTTATTCTGTCATTAATACGAGCAGGAACAATAGGGTAAATATTAATGCGGCTTCTCAAATATTCTACGGTAATATTAGGGAGATCCAGCTTGCTCAAAGTCCTTTCCAATACCTTGTCTGAGGTAATCTCAAACATGTTGAACCTGGTTCCGTCAGGATTGAGACCTTTTTCTGCTCCCGGGTAGTTAATTGATATTATCATAATACCATTGTTCATTTGAATAATTGCCTTCAAAGAAACACTCAAAAGCATGGATAAAAAAACCACTAATATAATCCATTTCATGTTTTTTCTAATTGTATTCATGTAAACCACCTTTACCCAACTCGTCATTATATGGGAAATTCATGCAAGCCATCATTAAAATATTCCAAAAGGGCTTATAATAAGCATACATTGTAAGCGTCATAGATAAAACAAGCATACCAAATAAACTTACTGAAATTACTGGATTTCTTTTAAATTTACAAATAATACCTACTGCAAATATACTGAAAAAAAGCAGCATACCTATAAGCCCTTGGTCGCACCATAGCTGCAGCCAATGGTTATGGGCCACTCCATGACCACTAAAGGCATTTGCAAAAAAAACTGCAGTAGAGCCCAAACCATACCCCAAAATCATTCCTTTTTCACTTTGTTTAATTGCATCAATGGTAATCGTCCATAGTTGTAACCTACCACTTCCTTGATCCTCCTCCAGACTATTGATGCTCAGCCTTTCCCTAACATCCTCCGGCAGAGTATTTACTAAAAACAGGCTGAAAACCAGGGCGATTATTATCATCCCAATCAGCATTTTTATTTTGTTCACAGTACTTGTCCTGAGTGCAAAGAATGTATACACCAAAACTGCAGCAAGAATGGAAATAAGCCCCCCTCTTGAACCGGTTCTAAAAACAACAAACATCATGCCGACAAATAATACAAAGTAAAAAAGCTTAAATTTATTTTTGAAATTGATCTTTTCTATACAAAATAAAATGGGCAGTATAAAATAACCGCACAGCTGATTGGGGTCCTCATTTCCGCCACCAATACCCATAGTTACCCTGCCGCTGCCCTCTTCCAGTCCAACGCTTCCCATAAGCATGATTGCCGTTGTTATCAACCCAACAATCACCCATGAGTACATAAGTAGCTCACTTTCCTTTTTGTTGTACACTTTCAATGTTATCAGGAAAAAAATCGCCGAGGTTTCAATTGTGCCTCTCAAAATAACAATTGCGCCTTCGCTTTTTGAAAGGAACAGGCTACCAATAGTATATAAGAGGTAGATGGCCAACAAAAAATGAATGCTATTGAATTTAAGCCTGGTTTTCCCTGTAAAAAGGATACAGACCAATAGACCGCCGACAAAAATTGAAATATACTTCAGTAGAGAAGAGCCACCCGGCAGCGGCACAATGGACAAGGGCATGCATATAAAATACAAAGTAGCAAGCAAAGCTCCCATACTTATTTTTTCATTTTGTAATTTTGTAGTAGCACCAAATTGCAATTTCAATTTATTTCACCTTTATTATATAGCTTCATATATTCACCTGTAACATATCCAATATCAAAATTTGTTGCTTTCTCTATGTTATTTTGGGACATTTGACTCCTCAGTTCTTTATCTTCAATTAGCTTCAGCATTGCCATGGACAGCTTCACTGCATCATTGGAAGGCACCAGAAATCCGTTGACCCCATCCTCAATAATATCCGGAACCCCCCCTACCGCTGTCCCGATCACCGGCAGTCCCACTGCCATGGCTTCAATAATCGAAAGTGGCATACCTTCAAAGAATGAACATAGAACAAAAATATCTGCTCTGCTCAACCACTTTTGAACTTCTGAAGTAATCCCTGCAAATTCAACCCTATCACTAATTTTATATTTCTCCGCAAGTGACTGAAGGTTGCTTTTCTCTTCACCATCTCCTACGAATACAAGCTTTACATCTGCTTTTTGCTTTAGTACCAGGTTAAAGGCTTCTATAAGCAAGACCTGATTTTTCCTTTTTGAAAGTGAAGCAACATTTATAATGGTGTACATATCTTGGGTTTTCATATGCATTTTTGGAGTAAAGTTTGCAATATCTATTCCACTATATATAATGGGAACTTTTTCAGGCTCCAAATGGTATTCCTTTGTTATTTCCCCTTGTACAATATGGGAAATGGCAACAGGTACTACATTGACATACCGGTAGGCTAAACCCTGAAGGAATCTATGAGCTCTCCCGAATTCTGCCAAAGCTATATTGTGAACCGTATGTACCCTTCTATTTTTTCTATGGAACATAAACCACGGTAAAGCGTAAATGGCCGCATGCAAATGGGTATGGATGACATCCGGCTTAATTTCCGATAAGGTTTTCCATAAATCAATAAATGTATTGATATCAAATCCCAGTTTTTTGTTTAAGAATATTATCTCTATTTGGTGCTCTCTCAGCACCTTTTCATATGGATAATCTCCGCTTGGATAAAGACAGATTATTTTGACATCATGCTGCCGGTGAGCCTGTATTGCCAGGTCCACAATCATCTTTTCAGCACCGCCCGTACCTAATAGCTGAATAATATGTACAATTTGTAGCCGCTTCAACTATATGCCTCCTCCTAAGAAAATTCCGCTTACTGTAAATAAAAGTCCTGGAGCCACATGGCTTGTTCCCTGATGTCATACCCTGCATCAATTATGGATTGCCTCATATTGCTCCTGACATAGCTATCCTTATATTTCAAAATCATATCTGCCCAGTAATTTGCTGATCTTGAAAGAGGAATAAAGCTGCATAACCCTGTCACATCCGTCTCTCGTGTAACAGCATCAGAAAAAAAGCATTTTAGGCCGGCCGCCTGAGCCTCTATTCCCACAACCGGCAAACCTTCATAATGGGAGGGTAATAAAAAAACATCCATCCCCTGCATAATTTCATTGACATCTGGTCGTGGTTCTAAAAAAACAACAACATCTTCAAGGCCCAATGTTCGTACTTTTTCTCTGATTTCATCTTTTCTAGAACCTGCACCAATAAACACCAGTCTGGAATCACTATCTCTTTTATAAATTTCACAAAAAAGGTCTGCAATAAATCCATGGTTTTTCTCATACTCGAACCGTCCAATATGACCTATTACAAATTTACCTTCCAACTGTAGCTGAGTTCTTATTTTTGCTCTTATTTCCTGGTTAAAAACAAACTTCTCTGATTGTATCCCATTTCTGATGAACTTATAATTGGAGCGTTGCAAAATGTTTTTGCCAAAAGCATATTTACCGGCTTTATTAGAACAGGCAAAATAATAATCGGCACAAAATCGCAGGGGCAGCATGAGTATTCTTTCTGCAAATCCTTTTAACGTGCAGTTCACAGATGCTGAATGTGCGTGTATTATGACTTTTTTTACACCATTCCTTTTTGCAATAATGCTGTAAATAACACCAACGCTTGTAAGGTGTCCATGCACAACTTTATATTCTTTATGGGTTTTAAAAAATCGGTTTAATGCTTTAATATACTTAAAAGTGTTTTTAAAAAACAATCTGGGAAGAATATAGATTCTTCCTCCCAAATGTTTAATTTCATTATCAAAAACACCAGCTTCCTGATAATTAAGCAAAAAATCAAATTGTATTTTTGAGCGGTCAACATTTCTGTAATAATTCATGATCATCATTTCTATTCCGCCATAATGCATTTTCCCTGCAATTACAAGAACACGTTTTGCAACCACCTGTCCCACCTCATACCCATTTCTCCCATGCTGCTTTATTACCATCTGCCTCTGCAGACTCCACTTCTTGGGAAATTTTTTGCCGTCTCACACCTTCAGCACTTTCTTTTACAAATATAGTTTTTACTGTCAGTAAGATTATCTTGATATCCAGCCAGAATGAATACTTGCTGATATACAGTAAGTCATACAAGGTCTTGTCCTCAGGTGTGGTCGTATATTTCCCATATACCTGAGCCGTCCCGGTGAGGCCAGCCTTTACCAGAAATCTTTTCTCATAATTCTTAATTTGTTCACAATACTGCTCTATAAATACCATTCTCTCAGGTCTTGGCCCAACAATACTCATATCTCCTACCAAAACATTGAAAAGCTGTGGCAGTTCGTCAAGCCTGAATGCCCTTAATATTTTACCAATCCGCGTAATTCTCTTATCATTTTCTGATGCCAAAACAGGACCTGTTAAACTTTCGGCATCCTCTACCATTGTTCTGAATTTATACATATTAAATCTTTTTTTATTAATTGTCACTCTGTCCTGATAATAGAAAATGGAACCTCTAGAATCGATTTTTATCAAACCTGCAATTAGGAACATCAGCGGAAGCCCTGCTAAAATACCGATTGAAGCTACGATAATATCAAAAATCCTTTTTACCACTCTCTCGTTCTTGCTCAATTCAAAGGGTTTGATTCTAATGGCAGGCGTATCATCAAAGTTGGTAATGTCTTTTTTCATCAGACTCGTATTGTATAAATCAGGAATAATATAAATTTGTTTTTTTTCTTCCAACGCCTTAGAAATCAATTGATTTCTCAAATCTTCCGGAATTGAAGGGCATATAAAGATACCTTGATATTGTTTGAATTCATTTTCAAATAAATTTTGTATAGCTTGCTTGTCCTCTGTGTCAATCTGAATATACCAGGCCTTATGCAATTTAACATAAGCATATTTGATCTTTCTGGCTAAGGCATTATCAACTGCACTTGACTCTACCACAAGAAGTTCTGCCTTGTCTTCCACATATTTGATGGATATAGATACAATTACTTTATCACAGCTAAGTAATGCAAACATTGTGATGGCCATTATCATGAAAAATTCCTTATCTGGCAATATAAAGAAATGGCCAAGTATAAATCCAATAACAATAGTTATTGCATTAACCAGAAAAGAAACTATCAATACGGATAATATGATTTCGCGTATGTTTCTTTTCTGTGTCTTATAGAATTCATATATGTATAACATAATGAGCGTTACCACTATGTAGGTGACCAATAACTGAAGCGAAAAATATATACCCTTTTGCTTAAAAAGCAGTATTACAGTAAATAGATAACTTATAATAACTGCTAAAATATCCGCACACACAATTATAAAATCAACAAGAATATCATTATGCAACTTTACATCCATGTACAGATTCCTTCCTATATTGTGAATAAATAATTAAGCGAACATAACTGGAGGCTATACGCAATAGAATCTCTAGTGTTCTTTGAACATTTAATCAAATTATATACTGAAATTCTGAACATTTTCTGAACAATTTTTACATTTTCGACAAATTTTAGCATTAAAAATGCCATCAACAAACATACACGGTCTACGATCCTATGTATTTTACGCATTAAAATTCTCGGGTATTTTGCTTTGTTTAAGGTCTTGAATAAAGTGGAAATACACATCTGAATCAATTCCTAATTCTTCTCTATATATTTTTTGTACCTTATTGTAATGCTCCTTCAACGAAGTATAATCACCCATCTTCATATATAAATTCATAAGCCTTTTATGTATCTCATCCAACAGAGCATTCTCTTGAATAATTAATTTCAGGTACTTCTCTGCTTTGGCATACAATTGTTTTGATTCGTAATATTCCGACACCATATATAAAATCCTGATATAGCCCTCAATATATCTTTCACGCTCTACCTCCGCCCATACATAATCTTCTCCCCCAAAATAATCTCCTTTATATAAATCGAATATTTTTTCGGCAATATGTATATTTTCTTCATTTATATCAGTTAGTTCAAGAATTTCTTCAACTACATCAGTGTCAAAATAAAATTTCTCCGGATCAAACAAGTAACTGGAATTTCGGTAAATAACGCTCCCATCAATACTCATACTCTTTAACATCTTACGAATGGAATAAATGCTTGTATGCAGAAGCATACTTGCTTTTTTGGGATCAACATCCGGCCATAGGGCCTCTATAATTTTATTTTTATGCACCAATATTCCTTTGTAATGTACAAGAAAGGCAAAAAGTTCTGCAGCCTTGGCTGTTCTCCAGAAAATCGTTTTCTTTTCCTGGCTGCCTGTAATGATCTTCAAGCCTCCAAAACATAAAATACGGTATGATTTGTCTGTGAGACTAATACCTCTGCCAATATTTTTATTTAAACATTCACAGGCCTTTTTAGATGTTAGAATTCTATCCATAGTCTTTTGAAAGCGCTCTTTAGAAACGGGTTTTAAAAGGTAATCTACTGCATTTAATTCAAAAGCCTTTACTGCGTATTGTTGAAAAGCTGTTACAAAGACGATATTTATTTGAGGATTTATTTCAAGAAGTTTCTCTGACAGGTCAATTCCATTTGTTCCGGGAATTTTTATGTCAATAAACGCCAAGTCTATTACCTGCTGTTCACACATCCTTATTGCTTCTTTATCTCCTGCAAATGCACCAACCAGCATAATGTTTTCCTGATATGGTTTTAGTAAATGCTCCATCATTTTAAGGGCTAATATTTCATCGTCCACCAATATTGCTTTAAGCATCCTTTACTCCTGATATCCCCACGTTTTACCAATTCTGGTTCTGATCATCTTTTGGAATGACACGTTTATTATACTTTGCTTTCTGGCATTTTACAATGATGACGTGGGGATAATACAGGATAAAAGCTCCATTTTACTAGAAAAATCTATTTATCTGTAATATTTTCCCGATAAAGGATAAATTTAAATTTTTATCTGCTTCCTTCAAACATCTTAAGCAACCGCAGATAATGATTTGCTTCACGTAATACATGGTCACCCAGCAACGGTATTATGATTGATCTTATTTTACATGAGAGAATCCCCTGTGTGCCTTGGGCCTTGAAATTCCTCAAATCCTCAGTTGCCTTTAAGCTTTCGTCAGTAACTTTAGCCAATGGAACAGTCGCCTCCATTGCCGCTTTAGCTTCTGCAGTCAACTGGTCAAACTCATTTCCAAAATTATTTGCTTGATTAATCAAATTATTTTCTGTCGGATCAAGAAATCCCCTTATAAATTTAGCATGCTCTGCCATTTGCCTGTTCCAGAAAAACTCCTGTTGGTAAGCTTCTCTTTCCATATTTATCTCTTCCCTGTTTTGAAGTCTTCTAAGCTGCAGAAGATATAATTCTGCCTCACGAGTTATGTGTATTATTAACAAAGGATAATTAAAGGTGAACATTTTACAGCTTAAAACATTAGATAAAATATTTGTTTTAAACTTTATTAACGCAGCAGTTGCATTTATTGCTCGTTGGTTAAGAGCCTCTACACGTTGTTCAAGCATAGGTTTGGTTGGTATCATGCCACCGCCTGTTAATCCTGCTTCTGCCTGTGTCAGTTGAGTTGGTATTTGTACTCCCGTAAAATATGTGGTTGCCTGTTCTGCTTTGATAGTAAAGGGTGTTATTACTTCACCTGATTGTAATACGCCTGGATTAACAACACCGTTAGAAAGTGAAATAGCATCTCCTAAAAGGCTATCAAATTCCTTCCGAAAATTATCTGCCTGTTTGGTAAAAATAGTGTCTCTCGGTGTAAACGCCGCTTCAAGGAAAAATGAGTGTTCTTTCATAATCCTTGCAAAAAACAAATGTAAACCCAGTGACTGTTTTATAAAATCAATGTTTGATAACATGTTAAATACCTCCTGTAAAAGGTTAACTTATATTATTATTTTATGTAAACTCATATGAAATGTTACAGGATATTACAAACCCATTTTATTTGTGTGTTGCAGTACAACTTTTAAAAATAAGATTGCATTTCATTTTAAAGCAATGTATTGTGTAAAAAGATCGGTCACAATGTAAGGAAAGAGGTAAAATACATGAATATGAATATTGAAACTATCCCACCATCCTCTATTGCTTATATACGGCAAACAGGAGCTTATGGTGCAGAAAATATCCGTACTATGGAGCAATTAAAGCACTGGGCGGAAACCAACAACCTAATGAATAATAAAACCGTGATTTTCGG
The DNA here is from genome assembly GCA_023436485.1 of Bacillota bacterium. GTDB lineage: Bacteria > Bacillota > Clostridia > Acetivibrionales > DSM-1351 > Ruminiclostridium. Next base: position 9,162 of record JAEZIU010000310.1, read on the forward strand.
TATTGCACATGATAATCCGCAAACAACATCGCCTGAAAATTGCCGTTATGATGCTTGTATTCTACTTGAAGATAAAAGCTTTGCGGCAGAGGGCAATATAAATCATGGTGAACTTAGTGGAGGAAAGTATGCGGTGTTTATAGTAAAACACACAGCTCAAGCTGTAGAACAGGCTTGGGTAGATATCTTCCCCACACTATCTGGAAGAGGCCTTTTTTATGATGCTACACGACCAATATTAGAGCGTTATGCGGCTGAAAAGGTTCAACGGCATCTTTGTGAAATCTGTGTTCCCATATGTTGATAATAACTTGAGAGTATGGTTTTCCTACATTATTTATGTTAAAATATGTAAAATAGGAAATTAACTTTTTGCAGAGTTTAATTTTAAATCAAAATTGTTAAAGGAGAATAAAAATGCAACTCTGTATTGTCACTGCTCCGTGCAAAGACTGAACCGGACGAAACTGCATGGAGCGGATTAAGTTCGTCCGTTCGGCTTTGCACTTTCATTAAATTGTTAAGATTTTATTTGAAAGAGGAGCAAAGTCATGATTAAAAATTTAAAAACGAACATCAGGGAACTTCATACTTTCCTTTTGTTATGGATTACGCAGTCATTTTCGGCACTGGGTAGTGCAATGACCAACTTTGCACTGGTAATTTGGTCTTATCAGCAGCAAGGGTCTGCCCTTACCACTTCGTTATTGGCCATCTGTTCTTATGCACCATATGTTCTTTTAAGTATATTCGCAGGTGCACTTAGCGACCGTTGGAATAAGAAGATCACTATGCTGATTAGTGACAGCTTTGCGGCACTTTGTACCATTTCGGTACTAATTCTGCTGACAACCGGTAAACTCCAGATTTGGCATCTATACTTGATTAACACCTTGAATGGATTGATGAATACAGTACAGCAACCGGCATCAGAGGTAACCATTAGCCTGTTGACTCCGAAAAAGCACTATCAGAAAGTCAGTGGGATGCGATCCTTTTCTAATTCGCTGGTTACAGTACTGACGCCGGTACTTGCCACGGCAATGCTGTCTTTTACCAGCATTAAGTTCGTCATCCTATTTGATTTGATTACATATGTCACAGCGTTTGTGTCGCTACTATGCTTTATCAAAATACCTCAAGTCACAGAGCAGAGTATTACTTCCAGCGAAACTGTATTGCAGTCTGCAAAAAGTGGCTTTCGGTATCTCAAGGACAATCGGGGAATTCTGGATTTGATCCTATTTTTGGCTGTAATCAATTTTACCGCCTCCATCTTCAATGCTGCACTGCCAGCAATGATGCTCTCACGCATTGGCGGCGGAGAGGTAGCCCTTGGTATGGTCAATACCGTAACGGGAATAGCAACGATGTTTGGAAGCATTTTGGTTTCAATCCTGCCACCACCCAAAAGCAGAGTTCGAGTTATTTGTAATTCCTTGCTTTTCTCCATGAGTACTGAAAATTTTATTCTTGCTTTTGGTAGGTCTACGTGGGTGTGGTGTTTGGGAGCAATCTTAGGATGGATATTCATCCCTGTTATGGGGGCCAATATGGATGTGCTTTTTCGCTCAAAAATACCTATTGAGATGCAGGGACGTGTCTATTCGGTGAGGAATACATTACAGTTTTTCACAATTCCTTTAGGTTATCTGTGTGGAGGTTTTTTTGTAGATAAGGTGTTTGAACCATTTATGTCAGGGCAATCGACAGGTAGTTTGTTGGTTGCACTGTTTGGGTCAGGAAAAGGCTCCGGAGCGGCTCTGCTATTTTTTGTAATCGGTATTTTGGGTGCATTATCTTGTCTGCCATTTCGGGCAGACAGAAATATTTGGAAATTGGAAGAATAGTTGCCATCTTGCAGCTAAAAACTTATAGCTAAAAAACCCCGGCTAAGCCGGGGTTTTTTTACAGACAAACTTTATAGCAAAGCTTACCAATTATATAGATTGTACCCAGAGTCCATGCTGACTACAATAGCCGTATAGTTTTCCGTTTCTTTGCCCGGCGGGAATATACATATCGGCACTTTGCTCCGGATAAAGTCGTTTTAACATAACAATATCGATTCCCACAAAAGCTATAAATCTTATAAAATGTGATTTGTTCATTTCATGGTCTATGGAGATATAATCGTAAATATCAATTTCCTCAACAGACATATGATGATTATCTAATTGTGCCCTTGACTCCAGCGGTAGTAGTTTTCTGCCACAACAGGAAATTGACGCTTTACTTGAACTGGTTAGAACATTACCGCAAGTCGGACAGACATAGAAGCGTATTTTTTTGATATCTCCACTATCCGGTTTATTTGGGTCAAGCTCACCCTCCAGCATCTTTTGCATATACGCCCCTAAAACTCCGGACAGATCTGCCAAAAGGGAAACATCAGGACATCCAAAGCCACGTTCCCATTTTGAAACAGTTTTATTGCTTATGTTTAACGTATCAGCAACATTTTTTTGTGTCAGTCCTTGCTCTTTTCGCAGGTGTAATATCAGCTTTCCTACTTTTGAAGAGTCCATCCTTCACCCCCTCCCTTCAACTGAACATCAACTACATTATTAAATTTGCTTTGCCTTCTGAATATTTCTAAGGTAGCGGCTGCACAACGCTTCTAGCTCCTTGGTGTAATCTTGTTTTTCCTTATCTTTTTCATCGTAAGCTAAAACTTCCAAAACACCAATTTCAAATGCAGATTCTCCATGTTGATTCCATAAATTTTGCAATTCACGATTTCGGTGCAAATTTACTCCAAGCTTAAAACGATTGCTGTTGATATATGCTTTTGTATCCTGTGAATATCCTATAAAGCTTTCATTTGTAGGAACAGAGAAAAACGAGATAATCCCCATTTCAGTTTTCCTATGTTTATATTCCATTAAAAGCTGTTTTCTTCGATCCATTTTAACACCTCTCAATTAGCATAATCCAATTGTCCCGAATAGACAATCCACGCTCCGTAGACTATTCAATATGACGTTGAAAAACAAACAACTATTTAGCAAAGTGTAACAAAATGTCCGCAACCGTTTGTTCTGGAGACTGTTCCGAGGTATCCAGCCAAAAGCCTATCTTTGGAGTCTCACGCATAAAATCCTCATACAAAGCTTCTACCGTAAAGCCGGTATAACCCACCTTTCCCCGCTGCTTTTCACGTTTTTTTACAGTTTCCGTATTGGGACAGAGTACTATTATTTTAACGGGATAATCCTTCAACATATCCATTATATGGGACAATTCTTCTCCGTAGTAATTATCCTGCAATACTACGGAAAATCCATTGTCATAGTAGGTTTTTGCCGCATCTGTTGCCAAACGATAACGCAGATGCAATTGCCGTATAGCTTCACTAGATGGCTGTGCGGACATATCGGCACTCCCGGATACTATCATTCTACGAAACACATCGCCCCGCAAATGCACACCATTTTCCATTTTTGAAGCAAACAATTCAGCGACTGTTGATTTTCCCGACGCCATGACGCCGGTGATTAAATATATTGCTCTTTCCAAATAAAGTACCCCCATTGCTAGATTTAACTTAAGTTCGATAAAGAGTTAATCCTTAAATTATTTCTACATATCCTTCTGTCCCATTCACTCGAATTCTTTCTCCGTCTGTTATCAATCCGGTAGCATTTTCTACTCCGATAACTGCCGGCAGACCATATTCACGTGCTATAACTGCTCCATGGGTCATCATTCCGCCAACTTCGGTTACCAGACCTTTTATGGATACAAACAGAGGTGTCCAGCTAGGGTCTGTAAAGGCTGTGACTAAAATATCTCCTTCTTCTAAATCGGCATTTTTCATATCTAATATAACACGTGCACGTCCTTCTATTACTCCTGAGGAAACAGGCAACCCTACGATAGCACCAGTTGGTAGATTTTCGCGTTTATACTTTCCGACAACGATTTCTCCATCAGATGTAATAACACGAGGAGGTGTTAATTTTTCAAATAATTTATACTCTTCCTTACGTTTATTGATAAGCTGATAATCCACTTTGTCGGAGCGTACGGCTTCATGTAATTCTTCAAAAGTCAGATAGTATATATCTTCTTTTTCATTAATAATGTTGGCTTGAACCAGTTTTTCAGCTTCTTTCAGTATTGCCTGCTTATAAATATAGTAACGACTTACAATGCTGTATTTCGGGTATTCCCTATATCCGGCCAAATTTCGGAGTAGGTCAATCATTATCTTTGTCTCTTGGGCCTTTTGCTTACTATCCGGCAAAAGCTGTAACCGTTCCAAAAGCTCTTGCTCTTTTTGTAAAGCTTCCTGTCGTCCTTCCTCAAATTTCTTATTTGCTGCATTAGGTTCAAAGTTTTTGATATTACTTAGAAGCATTGGAACAAGTGTATTTGGGTTTTCGCTCCAGCGAGGTTTTGTAATATCGATTTCTCCACTACATCTCATTCCGTATTTGTTTAGATAAGACAAAATTGCATCCTTTGTCTTCCGGCCACCCTCAAACTTAACCAGCTCATCCAAAAAGTTATCATCCTGTGTACCTTTTAAATATTCAATTACTTTCGGATAAGAACGAATAACGTCTGCCACATCTAATAAAGCAAGACCCATTTCAGAAGTAATATTATTGGGTACTGATTGAGATAGGGTATCTGCTACGTTTTTTTCGTCTAGCCACTCTTTCATGTTTTCATTGAGCCATGTAGTAGCCGCTGCAACCGCCATGATTACACCCATGCTCTGAGGATTAAATAGGCTCATCTTAAATTGTAGGGTATCTTCATGAATAAAATCAAATAAATCTGCTCCTGATTTTGTTTGGATGTTTTGTTTTAAAGTTTCGATAGATGTCTGACTTCTCTCAATTAAGCCGGAAACTATTGAAGGATCATTCCCTGCCTGAGCCTGAATATCTGCAGAGGACATGGCTTTATTACTTTTACCTGAAGCTTGTTCTTTCCCATTGTCCGACGGTTTGCCAAAATCACCCCGTTCTATAATGGTCATCAATGCGTCTTTGATAAGAGGATCGTGTTGTCCCATGTTGTTTAATAAAATTCCCCTCATGTCAGGTGAAGCCAGCATTTGCGCAACCTCAACAAAGGCCCTTCCACCGCCTGTATACATATTTCCTGCAGCTGTTAACTTCCAAAAAGACAACCCTAATGGTTTCATGGCATCGGTCATCATTTGTTGATGACCCACAGATATATAAACATGGTATTCGTTGTCATTCGCTTCTGGGATTGGATATAGCGTAGTGATCGGACGACTCTGGACAATATAAAAGCATTCATCAGCCAGACACCATTCAATATCCTGAGGGCAGCCGAAATGTTCTTCAATCATTCGTCCTATGGACTCAAGCTGCAAAATCTGCTGATCCGTCAGCACTTGCCTGTTCTGCATGTCAGACTCAATTTCCTGCTTTTTGGTACCACCCTCTTTAAGGGCAAATATAGCCAAATTCTTTGTGGAAATCTTCTTGCCAATGATCTTGCCATTACTTATTTTATAGTTGTCAGCATTTACCAAACCCAAAACTATGGCTTCTCCAAGCCCAAAACTTGCATCTATCGATAATACTTTTCTGTTTGAACTTACAGGATCGGCAGTAAACGAAATTCCCGCCACCTGTGGGAATACCATCTTCTGAATAACAACAGCAAGACATACTTTATTATGGTCGAAGCCGTTTTGAATACGGTAAATTACTGCTCTCTCGGTAAACAGCGACGCCCAGCACTTGCTGACATGTTTTAAGATTGACTTTATCCCGATAATATTCAAATACGTATCCTGCTGACCAGCAAAGGAGGCATTGGGTAAATCCTCTGAAGTTGCACTGGAGCGTATAGCATATGGGGTTTGTTCACCATATTGGGAGAGGAACTGAGTAATATCTTCAATAATTGGGTCAGGAATTTCTGTCTCTTCGATTACTCTGCGAATTTCACTGCTGAGTTTACCTATTTTATCACGGTCTTCCGTATTGAGAATAGATAACTCATCAAGTAATTTGTTAAACTCCGGGATTCCCCGAATAACTCTTTGAAAAGCATTTGTAGAAATACAAAAGCCTTCCGGAACCTGTATTCCATCAATCTTTGTAAGTTCTCCCAGATTGGTACCCTTTCCCCCTGCAACCATGAGTTTCGTTTTATCAATTTCCTTAAGACCAATTACATATGAACTCATATGCTTTACCTCCTCTTGTTATTCCTTTTAAACATCACAAAAACAAACCATTATATTTTTTACCTTTTAGAATATTCTATATACCCTTCAAGAGTTTTATTTTAGCGTGTTATAGCATTATAGCACTCCGAAATTGGAACAAACAGTCTGCATTTTATTTTTTTTGTGTGTTATAATTATAGTGGAGATAAAGCAGTTTTAATCTTGCTGCATGAATACCGCAAATCTATAATTTTCAAAAAAATTACCGCCATAATGGGCGGTATATTTGTTAATTATGTTAACTTAATGTTTATCTATATAATGAAATTTTACCAGTGGGTTTTTGTTGCTTCATCATTTGATACTTGATCTCTTTTACTTAACATCAGACATACTGCATCCAACGTAATATGAAGACTTTGATCAAACAATGAACTTAATAGCTGTATAGATCCACGGCTCTCTTTACTGTCCGATTTTATTGTCCCGGGAACTTTTAATACAGTCAATGCTAACTTGGCAATTGAAGAATCCGGCTTGCTGGTAACAGCCAATACATTGCATCCTTTTTCAGCTGCCTTTTTTGTGTCAGCAAGCACTCCTGATGACTCTCCCGAACCCGAAATAGCTATAAACACATCATTTTCGTTTACTGCAGGAGTAATAGTTTCTCCTACTACATAAACGGTATATCCCAGATGCATCAACCTCATGGCAAAACCTTTTGCCATGAGGCCTGAGCGCCCTTCTCCATCAACAAATATTCGTTTATCTTTTGTAATACATGAAACAAATTGATCTAATTCTTCAACTTTTACTTTGTGTATTACATCCGCTATTTCAGTTAATATACAATCAAGAACATCCAATTTTATTGCCCCGCTTCCCTACAAAAATTAATTGCTGATTCCAGCATGTTTTCAGCCTTTGTTATAGCACCACCTACAATAGCAATCTCAAATCCACTTTTTTTAATTATAGAAAGTGTTTTTAGATTCACGCCACCAGCTACTGCCAATCTAGGGCAATCTATCAGTTCTTTACTGCTTTTTGCAATTAGCTCCTCTAACCCTGATCCATCTTTATCAGTCGGAAGATGAACACAAAATATTGCATCCTTAAACTTCTTTAGCTCATTAATTTTACTGTCTGAGACTTCCAGAAGATCAATCATATATTCTTTTTTATATTCCTTTGCAACGTTTCTACAGATTTCAATTGAATCTATAGAGGCAGCTCCCATTACTGTCAGAATATCAGCTCCCGCCTTATATGCTGCCCTAAATTCATATTCAGCTTCATCAATTGTCTTAATATCTGCTAAAATCTTTATCTCTGGAAAGGCACTTCTAATATTCCTTACTGATTGCAAACCATAATCTTTTATTAAAGAAGTCCCAATTTCAATTATATCAACAGAATCTTTAACAACTTCAATAATCTCAATTGCCTTTTCTGTGGTAACTCGGTCAATTGCAACCTGTATCTTCATCAATGTCTCCCGGTAATTATTTATTTACAATTTTACCATTTGAAGAGATAAATGCTTCAAGTTCTCTTCTGGTTGGAAGTCCTTCATTATCACTGATATGCTGAATCTGAATTGCTCCAATTGCATTTCCACGTCTTACACAGTCTTTTAATGATAGTCCTTCTAACCTTCCGCTGATAATGCCTACTGCGAAACCATCTCCGGCACCAACAGTGTCAATAACTTTTTCAACTCTGAAGCCCTCTACTGTATAAGCTTCATGCTCGGTCTTTACATAAGCACCATGTCCGCCCATTTTAACTACGACAGTCTTTACACCTAACTTTTGATAAAATTCTGCAATATCATCAGGATTTTCACTACCCATAAGGGTAAGTCCTTCTGCAGTTCCCGGTAAAACCATGTCAGCTCTTGAAGCTAAATCATTAATGGTTTTTATCATTATCTCCTTGCTTTTCCATAGAGCAGGACGCAGATTTGGATCAAATGATATATAGATATTATTTTCTTTTGCCCTTTCAAACAACCTGTAGGTTGCCTGGCGACATGATTCTGACAATGCAGGTGGAATACCGGTTATATGAACATGCTTAATTCCATCAAAATCAATTGCATCAATTTCTTCTATAGATATTCGTGATGCAGCCGAGCCCTTTCTATAGTATGGAGCAAACGGATCTCCTCCATCTATTACCTTGTTTTTCAGCTGTATTCCCGTACGATAATCCGGGTCAAATGTTATGAACTCAGTACCGATACCCTCTCTTTTTAAGAACTTTTCAACATATAATCCTAAAGGTTCATCTCCAAGCCTTGTAATATATGTTGCTTTATGTTCTAATCTTGACAACCCAATACATACATTAACTTCAGCACCTGCCATGGATCTTGTAAAATGTTCAACATCCTCTAATGGGCCTACAGTATCCGCAACAAAAAGAGCCATTGGTTCACCAAACAAAATTACTTCTGACATATTTAACCACCCTTTTAAGTATTAATCTTGAATTTTAATATTTCATCTATTAATTCTTGAGTTTTTTTAGTATCATGGGGGTAGAGCATAATTCCATCAAAAATATATGGGTTATAATCTAAGTGCAATAATTCTCGTGCAAATGACATTGCAGCGATTTCACTAAGAGCAGCTAAATGTGATTTATAATGTATTGGGCCCAATTTCCAAAGTTCGATTTTTTTAGTCTTAGTATAAATATCTTTATTGCTTTCTTCAAAGTAATGGAACATTTCATGGGCTAAAAGCATTGATTCAATATTTACATGTCCCAATATTTCTACCATATCATTCTCTTCAATGAGTTTTTCAACCTTTTTGACATTTCCTGAATATATGGTTACTTTATTAGGATAATTGAATTTTGCAAATACAATATAATTATCACTGCCCTCACTGTCTTCAAGAGTGACTTGAATCTTTAAGTTTCGGGCATACTCGCTAACAGATTTTTTTCCAAAATTTTTTTCAAGTCCTTGAGCCTGTTCCACTCCACACTTGTTTGCTTCAAGAATCATCTCTCTCTTTTGCTCATTGGTGAGTTTACCTCCAAGAGGATCTCTTGAGAAAGCATACAGGCCCCATTCAAAATCATTTAGTTTTAGTAGCTCTAGTGTACTTTGTTTTATCATATATCATTCCTTGCCCCAACAATAATGATTTCCTCATTTTGCTCCATTAAGCCTAATTCCGTATCTACTACCATTTGTAACTGTTCCAGATCCATCATACCTGCATAATCAAGTACCTTACCACCAATACAAATATAAAGATCAGGCGTCAATCTTATATCACTCTTAAATACTGCAAGTTCTTCCCACATATTATCTATGATTTTAACTGCATCTTCAACTTTACAGCTTACAGCTTCACCATTACCTCTCTGTACTTTTATAAAGCCTTTCTTATCAACGATTCTAATTTGATTTCCATCACCTTTTTTATTTGGTGCAGAAAATACATAGAATACATTGTTCTTAGCCACCATTTTAGTATCTTTTGAGTCAACTCCCATTGATTTAGCTGCAAGTTTTTTAGCTTCTTCTTCTGAGCAGGCTTTTAACAGGTCTGTTGTTTGTACCTCCGTTGAACCAAGTGCAATTGCTGTTACTCTTGAGGTTTGTGAATCAATTTCAATCTGCACTTCAACTGAATCAGGTACTGCTCCATTGGCAATTGCAAGTGCGGCAGCTTCTTTCTTGATATCCGCAATATCTTTTTTAGATGGTGTTGGAATAGTACGTTCAACAACGTCCCTAACCATGGCTAGTGCTACACCTATAGAAGATATTACTTCAGCATTTTCAGGAATGCTGTAATCCAATTTCATATGATCTGCAGTATAAGGCAATAAGGCAGCTGCTCCACCACCTACACCAACCAGAGAAATCTGATCTTTTTCAAGCTTGTATTTTTCTGCCAACTGTTCAATAACAGGTTTTATCTTTTCAAATGATTTTGCTAAAATCGCCTCTGCAACTGCTTCTACACTCATATTCATATATTTGGCAAGTGGTTCCATGGCTTTTCTGGCTGCAGCCGGATTACCATATGAATAGTGTTCAGGTGTAACTATTCCAAGAACATTTGCTGCACAGCTGTTTGTAATAGTTATTCTCTTGCCGTTCTTTAATTTAATTGCAACATAATCCTCTGGATCACCTTTTTTAGGTGAGAAAAATTCAACCTGTGGATCTTCTATTTCATTAATATCTGTATAAACAGAATATGGCATACCTGCAATATGTGCACTTCTTGGTCCCACATCTACTACACCGTTTTTTGATGCACGAATCATACTTCCGCCTGCTATACCAAGTACTCTAACATCAAGTGAATTGATATAAGTTGGATGGCCGCCTACGATTGAGTAATCAACGGCAGGACGCCCATTTTTAATAACACCTATATTAGTACTGGTTCCACCAACTTCAAAGTATACTCCATTTGATGCTCTAAGATACATAAGTGCACCAACTACACTGGCAGCCGGTCCTGATAACATTGTTAAAACAGGACGTTTCTTCATTTCTCCTATGTCCATTACACCACCGTCACCACGCATAATCATAAGAGGAACTTTAATTCCTGCCTGACGAACACTTCTCTCTGTACTAGTTGCAGTATCAAGCATCTTAGGTAAGATACTTGCATTGATTGCAGCAGTTCTGGTTCTTCTTGTTAATCCGTATAATTTACTGATTTCTGAAGCTACAGAAACGGGTATATTGTATTTATCTGCAACACTCTTAATCTGATTTTCTTCTGTAAGATCATCTACTCCAAATGCCTTAGATGCAACAATTACACTAGCTCCATTTGATTTTAGGCCATTTATTTCAGCCTCTACTGAATCTTTGCTGAATTTCTTTATAGGCAAATAAGTATGATGAATCTTAATAATTCTTCCTGTACCTAAATCAATATCATCAATTTTACTTTGTCTCTTTGCTAAAAACCCTTCAAGACCGCCTTTTCCTGTAGCCAAGATACCAACTTCCGCAACATCACCCTCTAATAACGCATTAGTTGCTTGAGTTGTACTGTGTGCAATAAAGATAACATCATCAGGATTAACATTATTTGCCGTTAGGCATAATTTAAACGCCTCAATTACACCTGCCGCAACACCCATCTCATGATCATGTGTTGTCATAACAGAACCTTTTCCTACAATTTCATGTGTATCATTATCTATAGCTACTGCCTTGGTATGTGTTCCACCAACATCAATACCAACACGAATCGCTTTTTTATTCATTTTTATTTCTCCTTTATTTATATATCCTTATTATTTACCCAATATATTCTATATTATTTACAAAAGTCTCCTAAGCTTTTTACCTGGTAAGTTAAACTTAGGAGACTTTATTTCTAAGTCCTTTAAAGACAACAATATAAGCTTTCTTGATTACATTCCATAAAAGAAATACACTAAACAAATATTAATTGCACAGATAATCCAACCCCATACAACACCTGATTTTAAGAAATCTTTTGTTGTATTCTTTGTATAATTAATTGCCCATAAGTTCCATGACTGAGTTGGACAACATGAAATATTCATAGTGATGGTTGGAATATATAATAATGGGAACAAGAATGATGCTCCAAATGCCGGAACTGTTCTTAAAATACTCAATGTAGCAGAGCCTGCACCAAATACTGTTAACGGCCCTCTGAAAAGACCTAGTGGAACTAAAATAATGAATACGATACTAATTAATAAAGTACTTGTAGGTAAAACTCCGCCTAATATTTCTTTGAAAAATACTGCATTTAATCCGGATACTTTATTAAACATTGGTAGGATAAATAAGAAACCAAGTAAAGAAGCAACATCAACTACACCATCATAGAATGTTTTAGTAACAACTTTCTCACATTCTTTAAAGCTCTTAATACTTCCGGTAACAAATAATGCATAAAAGGCTGCTACAATAAATGCAGGAATTGGTTGCCATTTAAATACAATTGCCAAAACTACCGGAATAATTGGAGTGATTAATGCGTACCATGGTGCTTGTCCATCACTTGAAACTTTTCCTGCTGATGCTGCCCATGAGTGATTTACATTTGCTTTTTTAAGTCTTACGGCAACCATTATAAATACTACAACTAACTGAACAGCCATAGCTGCAAAACCGAATTTCAAGTAATTATTGTCATATTTAAATCCTTCAAAAAGACCTTGCATTTGTTTAAATAATACAATATTTACGTACATTCCTGATCCAACAGACATCAGATATGACGATACTGCCAATGGTTTAGGTACCCCTAATGATAATAGAATTGGAAGAATAATAACACCAATTGCGACAACTGCACCGGCGCCAAAAGTACTTGTGAATACTAATCCGGTTACAAGGCAAAGAAGAATTGTCGTAACCATAGGCTTGTCCCCGCCAAGCTCAACTGTTTTTCTAATAAGTGTTGAAGCTACGCCGGTTTTAATTAAAACCTGACCAAACCAGCTACCAAATATAACAATTACAGCCGTCGAACCCCAGCTCTCAGGTCCACCCTGAAATACTTTTGTTTGTGCATCTTCCCAGGTGATTACACCGCCAATCATACCAAGTGCTACCCAAATAATTGACATTACCAGGAACCCAAGCATTAGGTTCCCACCTCTAATTGCAAAAACGGTAAAACCAATAAATGTAAGTAATAAGATAATACCAATTGCAATACTAAGACTCATCTTTTTACCCTCCCGTTATAGTATATATAGCACACTTCATGTGCACCTTAAAGCATCCTATAATTTGAATGCATTAGGTTCTAGTAGTTTTTTCAGCTCTGTACTTAGCTGTTTTGCTGCATCTGTTCCGCATGGGTATTCTAAAGCTAACGGAACATCCTTTGGTAAAATGTCAAGTATACTCTTCCATGCAATATCACCTTCATTAAGTAAAACCGTTTGTGGCTTTTCTTTCAACTTAACATCCTTAAGATGAATATAGGTAACATATTCTTTTAATTGTTTAGCATTTTCAATAGGCTCCTCATTCTGCCATACCCAATTCCCGGCATCAAAGGTAACTGATATATTTCCACCTAGTTGCTTGTACATTTCAACGAACGTTTTTATTTTTGAAACTTTTCCATCTTCTTTCGACTGGTCATTTTCTACTCTCAGATTAATTGAATACTGTTCACATATTTTATTCATTCTGCTGACATCATTTGATGTAACGACATCATATTTACCTATATTCATTTTTACGTTGGAACATCCCATTGTAAAAGCTTCTTTAAAATAGGTCTCTATCTTTTCATACTGAAGTTCACCATCTTTATAAAGTAAATCGGGAACAGAATAAAAAAGCTCCATATTAAGGTCTAAAGCCTTTTTATTAATATCAGTCAGTTCTGAATTAAAATCCTTTATATATTCTCTTCTGACTTCTGCCTTTTTTACCCCTAGCTGATTAATGACATCCAGCATTTCGCATTGCAGTACCCCATCTTTTTGTTGATCCAGAAAAACTAACGTATTTATAACCAATAAATTTTTATCCATGCAAACAGTTCTCCTTTAACGATATGCTGCAAGTAGCTTTTCACACCGTGTCCTTAATACGTCAAGATTGGTTTTATCAATACCCTTAGTAAGATAACCTCCAAAACCGGCTGCATAAGCACCGCTTTTAAACCACTCCTTTACATTTGTGTCATCCACGCCGCCTGTTGGCATTAACTCTACAAATGGCATTGGCGCCTTAATTCCCTTAATCATGTTAGGTGATAAGCAGTCACCCGGGAATAGTTTTACAACATCACAACCCAGCTTATATGCACGAAAAACTTCAGTTGGGGTTGCAGCTCCCAGTGAGCAAAAAACCTCCTTTTCTCTACAATATTCTGCAACTTCTTCTACGATACATGGTGAAACAATAAAATCTGCTCCATTATCAATTGCCAGTTGTGCCTGTTCTTTGCTAAGAACAGTTCCTGCCCCAACCATAGCTTCAGGCAACTCCTTTTTTAAATCAGCTATTAGCTTTTCAGCATTATTAACTGAAAAAGTAATCTCTAAAGTGTCAATTCCCGAATCAACAAGGGTATGGCAAATTAGTTTTGCGGTAGCCGGATCTTCATGCCGGATAACAGCTATTAACTTCCCCTTCATTGCTTGTTTTACTTGATTCTTATTCATATACATTCTCACCCTCCTTTCTATATATCTATAATAGCTTCTTTATTTCTATACGGAACGGTTGACCCCCTGGCCATAAGAACAGGCGGAATCTCAGTAAACTTCTTCTTTCCATTACATCCGCCATTAATTCGCTTTATAAGTGTTTGTGCTGACTTTACGCCAGTCATATATGAATCCTGTGTTATTGTAGTTATACCCGGTCCAATCAACGATGCCCATTCCCAGTCATCAAACCCACAAATTCCAAACTCCTTTGCTACCTCCATATTTTCTTCCTTTATGGCATGAAGAACATTCAATAGAGTAACACCATTCACAGCGAAAATAGCAATTTCTTTATCCGGGTTTTCTTGTTTAATTTTTCTCAAATAATCTCTGGATATAGCGAGGTTATTAACATCAATTTCATAAGTATCATACTTTCCATCAACACCATATAACTTAGCCATAGCATCCAAATATGCATTATGTCTGATATAACGGCTGCTATTGTTTCCTAGTCTTTGAGTAAAAAATACGACTTTATCATATCCTTGGTTTTTTAAGTATTTCATGCATTCAAAAGTAGAGTTGTAGTTATCAGTTGTAACAGTATCCAGTAAAAAATGATTTTTCAAACACCTATCGGCCATAACAATGGGAATTCCCTGCTTATCAAGACCCACTAAATAATCATCTACATATCCCGTTGTATTAACTATCAGTCCGTCCAAACTATTATCCATAAATGATTTTATACATTCAATTTCACTTTCAGGACTGTTATCTGTATTAGAAAACAGAACTTGGTAACCGTTTTTCCTGCAAACATCATTGATACCTTTAACTACATATGATGAAAATGGATTTGTAATATCGGCAATTATACACCCAACAACACCGCTTTTACTGGCTTTCAAGCTTCTTGCAATATTGCTCGGCCTATAACCCAGTTCTTCAATTATTTGCTGAATTCTTTCTCTAGTCTTAACCGACATATATTCATATTTTCCATTCAGGTACCTTGATATTGTAGTTGTAGATACCCCAGCAGCCTTCGCAACTTGATCAATTGTTGTTTTTGATATTGATGCACTCACCTCACTATTCTCCTTCTTATTCTTAATGGTGGTTTAAACCGTCAATAATATTAGACATCGATTCACGAAACCGATTAACAAAATAAATAAAAAGTATACATAATCATTAAATTAAGCATAAGATTATGTACTAAGAAACTAACAAATAACCAACAAAAGTATAACATTTCCTAGAATATACAGGTTATCGATTTACGAAATCGGTTTACATATCCTATAATCAAATTATAAGCAATACTGCACATTATGTCAACCGAGTTTTTAAAAATTTTTGTGCATATTGAACATAAAGCGTCATATATTTAGGGTTATTCATGCAAAGGTTCTTGCCTTAGCTAAACTGCAACACAGTAAAAAAAGAGCAAAGCTTCAAAATTCGCTTTGCTCTTAAAATCCCAAATTATAAATATCATTAACTTAATTTGAGTAAAATTAGTAGTAAAGACACTGTTTTTCTAAAATTCCGTTTTTTCATGCTAATCCTCCATTTTGCCTACTGTTTGAGGCAGAAAATATTAATTAAAATCTGTTAAGCGACTTGCACCTTGGCGGTAGGGTTTCTGTGATTTTAAATACAATAAAATACAATCCACGGAATCGGCTTCATAAAACCAAGGGCTTCAAGCCTTGTTATTCAGAATTTTCCGATAACGAGAATTGTATTTTATTGATATCTTCTTATATTCTTATCTTAGTAACAACATCTTCAGTTGGGCAAAGTCTATGGCATTGACCTCGTTATCTCCGTTCAGGTCTGCCGCTTTCAAAGCATTGCCCGTAAGAACTTCCCCGTTAAGTATACTTTTTTTCAGCAAAGCCAGATCGATGGCATTAATATCGCCGTCAACGTTTACATCACCAATTTTTATTGGATTCTCACTTTGAAAGTTACTGTTGGCAAATGCGGTGATAAACTCGAGTGTGGAAGTGGAACCAATAGCGTGCTCATTTGTGGTCCATTCATCTGCACTGTCCAAATAGCATTTCGCAGGAAAGTTTGAAAGACCCACCCCTTGATACCTGTTGGGACCTAACGGCATAAAGCCTTTGGCTATGCCCGGTCTTCCATCACCATTGAACGTAGAGAATATGGTTTTAATGCAATCTTCACCATAACCGGACACGAAACTCTTTCTCATAGGATTTGCACCAAGAATCCAGTTAAATGAAGAAAGTGCCATATTATTAATTGTATCGTTATTCGTTCCCAGAAGTTTGGAACCAATCAGTGCTTCCATGCACATACCCATTATTTGGTTGTTACTGCCCCAGTAATAGTTTGCGTTTGTAAGCGTGTTACCCCAAGCACTGTTTTTGTAACGTTCAATTTTGTTGTTCACCCAAATTCCAAACTCGGTATTGAACCACTTTTCAGCATCAATGTTTCGGTTTGCTGCTTTCATATAAGAGAAAAATGCAAAATTCCAGTTGCCTACCCAATCTCCCGATGCATTCTCATAAGTATCTTTTCCTTTTGAATAGTTTGCAAGAAAGTAATTATCATATTTTGCTTCACCTGTAGCCCGATACAAGGATGCTGCTGCTAAGAGCCTGCTGCTTATATCGTTGTCAGAATTATAAGGTCCGTTTGGAGATTTAATATTGTTGGGATTCTGTTCAAGATACGTCCACGCACTCTTTGCCGCATTCAGACAGGCAAGGGCAAACGCTGGATCATATTTTTCATATACAATGGAAGCGTGAGCTAAGGCAGCAGCTGCACATGCAGTATCTTCTGTCGGTCTTATATTTGTGGTGTCACCCTCTTTATCCTTTATAATTCTTTTTGTAATATTGCCGTCGTCATCGGATTGGACTCTTGCATAAAAACCTCCGCTAGAAGTATCTTGCATTTTTAGAATCCATTCCAATTCCCATCTTGACTCATCGAGTATATCCGGTACACCGTTTCCGCTTTCAGGAATATCAAACTGATTATCCTGATATAGCTCCGGGAACATGTCGTAAGCCCAAAAAAGGTTTATTAAAGTCGATGCTCCTGTACTTACATATTTTCCAAGATCACCTGCATCAAACCATCCTTTAGATACATCCCTTGTCTTTCCATAGTCGGAGTCAAATATAGCAGTCGTATCCTGTGGTGTTCTGTCTTTGCGTGGATAATCAGGACAGTATGTAGTCGTAAGATCTATTCCTGAACGCTGATAATAAAAATATCTTGCTACATCCGTCAACAGCGAACTGTAAACATCATTTCCAATCTTAAACTTAGGTGATTTTTCTATACCCGGTATATTAACTGTAATATAATATTCGCCCGGTTGCTTAAGGTCGGTAAACACAGCTTTAAACACCCTTTCACCTGAATCCTGATCATAATCCTTTAAAAGAACCAATTGACCATTATATACAACTGAATCGTCAGAAACTCTTTTTACCTGGAATTGAGTTCCTTCTGTAGCCGTAAACTCATCCTCAAATCCAGAAACATAGGCGTACTTCTCGGCAGATTCACGGAATCCTACCTGATTTAGCTTAATTGCCGGATATGCTTTTTCTTTATCTGGAGAAGTTAACTTCAGTTGATTAATCCAAACGCAGAAAGGATCAAGAGTTACTTTATCAAGTACAATTGCCTTTGCATTGTATGGGTCCATACCCAGAGAGGGGTCTAAAATTTCTTTTAGAGGTATTTTCACATGTTGCCAATCGGTTGTAACAGTACAGTAATCATTTATCGGTTTTGTTATCTTTTGCTCAACACCCGATGTACGCTCGCTTACATGGTCAACTGCACCGATTACAAACTGCTCCCCTCCTTCTTTACCTTTTACATTAAATTCCAGGTATCCATTCGGAACATACTGTGATACATCATGACAGTTCCATTCCGCCAGGGTAAGTATCACTGACATCCAATATGAACTAAGCTGTGTTTGAAGATTCAATCGTAGCGAAGGTAAATTTTGGTATGTAACTTGGGTATCAATCGGCAAATTTCCGTTTACTGTTTCCAATTCTCCGGCACCGCTCCCTGACCATCCGCTTATTTTATCCTTAAATACATAAAAATCCTGAAGATTCCTCCAGCCCTGAGGGGCACTTGCATTGATAACAATCATTGATGTAATCAATGATGTACATATTATTGCAACACTTAAAAATAAAGCAAGTAATTTTTTTTGTTTCATACTTTTCCTCCTATATATTATCTAGTTCTACCAATATGCCTGAAGAAATAGTAAGCCACCCCCTTTTCTATTAATAATGCTAAAAGCATATCAGTTGAACTTTAGAACCAATTTTAAACTTGGGAAGATAATTAGATTTCTGTTATGATATGTATATTATAATTGGTAAGAGTGAGATTAACTTTTATTTAAATATATAACAAATATATACAATATTCCTTGACTTTTTAGTCCAAAAATAGCATTATTTAGACAAGGAGATGAAATAAATGGAGTATATGTATCTTCATTATTTTACGCAAGACCCCTGCTTTCCTTTTTTTATTCAGTATGGATTCCATGACGATGCTATGCCTGAGCATTTCCACTACGATTTTTTTGAACTTGTGATAGTTTTAAACGGAACCGCCACTCATATTGTCAATTCAGAAGAATTCTTTATAAAAAAAGGTGATGTTTTTGTTTTTAATATGGATATATCCCATGGGTACAAAGATCCCCATAACTTTAAAATAATAAATATAATATACAAACCAGAACGACTCAACGAAATCTGTAATGATATAAAGAAATCTCCCGGTTATCAGGCGCTTTTTGTCTTAGAGCCTTTTTTCAGAAAAAAGTACAGTTTCAGTAACACCCTGTCACTCTCTATTTCCAGTCTGGAATATGTAGCGGAACTTGGGGCTCATATTAACGAAGAATATAAAAGAAAAGATCAGGGCTATCAAACCATGATCTACGCTCGATTTATGGAAATGGTTGTATACTTATCAAGACAATATATTATTGAAAATAAACTCTTGCACGATACATTTATACATCTAGCAAAAGCTGTATTGTTTTTAGAAGATAATTACCTTAACCCGATAAAACTTGAAAAGTTAGCAGATGAAGCACATATGTCTGTAAGGCACTTTAACAGAATATTTAAGGAGAACTATGGAACTACCCCTTTTGATTATATTCTGCACCTCAGGGTTAATCATGCCTGCTCCCTGCTTAAAAACAGTAACTTATGTATCGCTGATATAGCACTGGAAAGCGGCTTTTCTGACAGCAACTATTTTTCAAGGCAATTCAAGAAGATTACCGGTATAACCCCCAAGGAATACCGGGCTAGGTATAAATTGATTTATTCAAATATAGATTTAGACTAAAATTACTTATTTTTTCTCCTTTTAATTAGTTTTACAATTTCCCACCACATTGTAGCCAAAATTGAAAGAGCTATAGCCAGCAAGAAATTTTTTGCATTAAGAGGTGCGGTTTGTACAATTTCATTTACGGCCGGTACATAGGTTATGATAATCAGTACTGCAATTATTATAGAATTAACAGTTATAACAACCTTATCCTTAAGATTAACCATATTTTTGAAAGCAAACTCTGTATCAGATTGGTTTATGTACACTAGCAATAAATTGGATAAACCCAGTACCAACATGGTAAAGGTTCTGGCTTCAGACTCACCTGCACCGCTTTTAAAGAAGTAAGTATACGATCCGAAAGCAGCAGCAAAAATCATAAGTCCCTGGAAGATAGACTTTAATACAAGTGACCCGGTTATAAGTGACTCATTATTGGACCGTGGTTTCCTATGCATAATGTTCTTTTCTGCCGGTAGTCTCTCAAAAACAATAGAACATGTTGGATCAATAATTAGTTCCAGCAAAACAACGTTTACGGGTAATAAAACCAAAGGCATGTGAAGTAGTGGTGCCAATAGTGCTATTAAGGCTATCGGGATATGTATTACAAGGATGTATCCGATTGCTTTTCGGATGTTATCGTAAATTCTTCTGCCATCCCCTACCGATTCGACAATGGTAGTAAAATTATCATCAAGAAGGATCATATCCGAAGCTTCCTTTGCAACCCCTGTTCCCCTTTTACCCATGGCTATTCCTATATCTGCATACTTTAAGGCAGGAGCATCATTTACACCATCTCCTGTCATTGCAACGATTTCGCCTATATCACGCAAGGCTTTCACAATCCTCATCTTGTGTCTTGGCATAACTCTGGCAAATATATTGGTATTCTTAACTTTTTCCAGTAATACCTCATCCGGCATTATTTCAAGTTCCGGCCCGGTTATAACGTTGTTGCTGTGTGGAATTCCTATTTCACGTGCGATAGCTTGAGCTGTAGTTCCGTTGTCGCCTGTTATCATAATTACTCTTAATCCAGCCGACTTACAAACATCGATCGACTCCATCACCCTATCTCTTGGAGGGTCTTGTAAACCTATAAGACCAACAAAATCTAACTCACATTCTTTTAATGTATCAGGATATTCTTTCATATCTATACTTCTTGCAACTGCAATAACTCTATATCCCTTGGATGCCAACATTGTTTGTTGTTTAGCAACATTGTTCATTTCTTCTTCTGAAAGACAACATAAGGGTAATATGCTTTCGGGACTTCCCTTGGCGGCTAATGTTGCAGAATTTTTTATGCTCCATACATGCCCCATCATTTTAGTATCTGAACTAAATGAATATTCATAAAGTAACGAGTTTTTAAAGATATCCTCTTTATTAGCACCATGACTCTCAATGTACTTTAGTAATGCTTTTTCCATTGGATCATAAGGTTCGGTCTCACATGCTAACGCTGCCCAATACCCCAATTCATAATCGTCAAAACCTTTATATGGGCATGCCTCCTTTACAGTCATTTGATTTTTTGTTAGTGTTCCGGTTTTATCAACGCATAATACAGAAACTGACCCTAAGGTTTCAACAGAAGGCATTTTCCTTACAAGTGAATTTTTCTTCGCAAGTCTCCAGGCACCCATTGCCAAAAAAACAGTAAGAACAACCGGAAATTCCTCAGGTATCATTGCCATAGCCAGAGTAATACCTGAAAGAATACTGTCAACTATACTCTCTGTATGAATAAATGTAATTAGCGAAACCAAGATAAAAAAGCCCAATCCTATCAAAGCACAAATTTTCACAAGGTTTCTGGTTTGCTTTTCAAGAGGTGTTGGTCGTTCTGGTACCCCAAGAATGTCTGTTCCAATTTTACCGTATTGTGTTTCTTTACCTATTGAAAACACTTTGGCAATAGCACTACCTTGTATTACCGTTGTTCCTGCATAACAAACATCTTTTTTCCAGAAATCTTCACTTTTTTCATTGTCTTCACTGCCAACGCAACTTACTTTTTTCCATACAATATCTGATTCCCCTGTCAGTGAAGATTCGTCAACTCCAAAGTCAAACATCTCAATGATTCTGGCATCGGCGGGGATTTTTTCGCCCTCCTCCAATATCATTAAATCTTCAATGGTTATTTCTCTGCTTTCAATACTTATCAAACGACTGTCCCTGATTACTCGTATCCTTGGAGAGGCTAATTCTTTTAGTGCCTCAAGAGTTTTATCAGTTCTCCATTCCTGAATAAAGCTTATTCCGGTCATAAATGTAACAAAGCATAACATTATAACACCGTCTCGTGCTTCTCCAAGAAAAAAGTATATAATTGCAGTACAAAATAGAAGTAAAAACATGGGTTCTTTAAAAACACCCAGAATTCTTATAAAAAGGTTCTTCTTTTTCTCGGGACTAAGTTCATTCATACCATATTTTGTTTGGTTTTCTCTAGCTTGATTGTCAGTAAGTCCTGAATAGTCACCTTTAAAACCAAAAAACTTTGACATACTTCCTCCTTAAATTATTAAAATAAAAATTACATTGGCATTAAAAAAACCTGTGAGACTAAAAATACTTAGTCCCACAGGTTTATAACCTGCTGCCGTTTTCGGCCCAGCCCCACACAACTGACTGACAGTATCTTCAGTTGCATCGCCTGCTCTAAAATACAGTTTATTTAATTGCAATATAATACATTGTATTATATTGGCATTAAAAGTGTCAATAAATTTATTTAACAAATATTAATATTTTTAAGCTTATACTTAATTTTATTAATCAAATGAGAATAATTATTAATTATTAATGATAATTAATATCAATTTCTTGTCAGCATCACCATGGCTTCCAACCAATTAATTGAAATAAAAAAGCCTATACCGATTGGTTTCGGTACAGGCATAATTTATATCTAATATTATTTATATAGTGGAT
The DNA here is from genome assembly GCA_023436485.1 of Bacillota bacterium. Taxonomy (GTDB): domain Bacteria; phylum Bacillota; class Clostridia; order Acetivibrionales; family DSM-1351; genus Ruminiclostridium. The sequence continues at coordinate 31,834 of JAEZIU010000310.1, forward strand.
ATTTATTACATAGAGTCTCTACTCTGTTAGTAACTTTTTCTTTTGAATTTTCATAATCTGTGATAGTAAGGTAAATCAAGTCCGCAATTTCTTTCATATCTTCCTCGTTCATTCCTCTGCTTGTTACAGCCGGAGTGCCGAGTCTTATACCGCTTGTAATAAATGGACTCTGAGTATCAAAAGGAATACCATTTTTGTTGCATGTAATACAGACTTCGTCTAATTTATGCTGAGCTTCCTTACCTGTAATATTCATATTTGTCAGGTTAACAAGCATAAGGTGGTTGTCGGTACCGTCTGATACTAGTTTAAAGTCCTTTTCCATAAGTGCGGAAGCCAAAGCTTTTGCATTTTTTACAATGTTTTGCTGATATGTTTTGAACTCATCCGTCAGTGCTTCCTTGAAGCTAACTGCCTTAGCAGCTATAACGTGCATTAAAGGACCACCCTGATTTCCGGGGAATACAGCACTGTCAATTTTCTTTGCATATTCCTGCTTGCAGAGAATCATACCGCCTCTTGGACCTCTTAATGTCTTGTGAGTTGTAGTTGTTACAACGTCAGCATATGGAACAGGACTTGGATGCAGTCCGGCAGCAACAAGACCTGCGATGTGAGCCATATCAACCATAAGGATTGCTCCGACTTCATCTGCAATTTCCCTGAACGCTTTAAAATCAAGTGTTCTTGGATATGCACTTGCTCCTGCTACAATTATTTTCGGTGAGTTTTCTTTAGCGGTTTTTCTCAGTTCATCATAATCTATGTAACAGTTGTCTTCTCTAACACCATATGGTATTACCTTGTAGTATTTTCCTGATATGTTAACAGGACTACCATGGCTTAAATGTCCTCCGTGTGCAAGATTCATTCCAAGAATGGTATCTCCGGGATTCAGAAAAGCAAAGTAAACTGCTGTATTTGCCTGTGCTCCGGAATGTGGCTGAACATTTGCATGATCTGCCCCAAAAATCTGCTTTGCTCTGTCAATAGCCAACTGTTCAACTATATCGACGTATTCACAGCCACCATAATATCTTTTTCCGGGATAACCTTCAGCATATTTGTTAGTTAACGGTGTTCCTAGTGCCTCTATAACAGCATCACTTACAAAATTCTCTGAAGCAATCAATTCTATCTTATTTCTCTGTCTGTTAACTTCCAACTCAATAGCTTCTGCTAATTGAGGGTCCATCTTCTTTATTGTATCAATATTGTACATAAAATGCCTCCACTCCAATGTCACTAATTTATGACATTTGTTCGTTATTTTATCCACGCAAGTAAAATTATAATAAAATAACCATATATATGTCAATTAAATATGCAAATATCGCACTTATATTACATATTTATGCATTATTTAATTACTTTGTACAATTCATCAGGGCCGGGAGCTTCAATATTCTCAACCGTTCCTTCTTTCTTGCTTATCAGCTGTCTGCTGGAGTTATCTTGAGTAATTGTTCCAATTATTGTTGCCTTGATTTGGTTTTTTTCAAGCAGCCTTACCAAACCTTCGCCATCCTGACAGGTTATAATCATACATCCACTGGAAATTAGTCTTAAAGGATTGATACCAAAGTAGTCACAAATTCGAACGGTGACGGGCTCTATCGGTATGGAGTCCTTATTTATAATTATGCCCGTACAAGATGCTTCTGCGATTTCCCAAGCAGCTCCAAGAACTCCCCCTTCAGTAATGTCATGCATTGAAGTAGCTCCAAACCTTCCTGCAAGAACCCCTTCTGGGACTACACTTATGTAATTTATAAAACTTTTTGCATATTGAAGCTCTTTTTTGTCAATAAATTCGCTTAATACTTCCTCAAAATCACCTGCAATAATTGCAGTACCTTCAAGTCCGGCACTTTTGGTTATAATGACACTGTCTCCCGTTTTTGCTCCTGCAGACGATATAACTTTATCTTTAAGTGCTTTACCTACACATGTTGTAGACAGAATAATTTTATTAACCGCAGGTGTCACCTCTGTATGGCCTCCGATAATTTCTACATTCAGTTGTCCGGCAGTTTCACAAACCTGTTCCATAAGCTGTTCCAGCTCGGTTTCTTTCGTTCCGACGGGACACAATATAGTAACCATCATACCCAACGGTTCAATGCCGGAAGAAGCTATATCATTACAGGAAATATGAACAGCAAGCCGTCCTGCATTTTTACCGGCAGCTGTTATTGGATCAGTTGACATGACACATGCATATTTATCAAATTCTATTGCTGCACAGTCCTCACCGGTGCCGGGACGCATTATAACTTCTTTCCTGAATGTTTTAATTTTCCCTATTACTATTTTATTTAATATATCGTTTGGTACTTTACCCGGTTCCATGTATTATCTATTAGCCTCCTGATCCGATAACGGCCCTAATGTTGCAGTATTTAAATAGTATAGCATAAGAAACGGATTAAAACAGGGTATCACCTGATTTAATCCGCAAGAATGAATTTTTACTGATTATTTGCTGGTTCAGCTTCAACACTGCCCTCAGTATCTGCCAACTGATCTTTTGCCAGCTGATACTGCTCTCTTGCCATATCAATTAATTTTGGATTACTTCTTGCGCCGCTTGAGGAAACTATACGGCTGAACCAAAGTACTGATTCATTAAGTTTTCCGATTCTTCTGTATAACTCCGCTATTATGTACATACAAGTGTATTCGTCAAGTTTATCTAACGGGAACCTCTCTTTTTGGTAAGCATCGTTGTAAGCATCTGCCGCGAAGGTAAGAAAATCAATTTCTTTTTGATCCCCTTTTGCCCTATAAAGCCATGCAATTCTAAGACATACTTTAGCTATCTCACTGCTTTTGGCTTTTCTTACCTGAAGATTAAAAAGAGCAAGTTTAAATGCTTCCAGAGCATGATCAGCATCTCTTTCCCCTAAAAAACTTCTTCTGGTCCAATGGCTGGAAATCTTATCTCGTATTACAGGAATGTCCCTTGTAAATATATTATCAAACTTATCCTGCAACGCTGCATAACCGCAATTTTCACAGACCCAGACATCATAGAATAGTACATTAATACCTTCATAATATACACATAAATCCGTATCTCTGGATTTTACTCTGCACCCTTTTGTCTTAACTTTGGTGACCTCAATTTCCCTGTTGCAAACAGGACATATAACTTTTTTGTTGTAAAGTAAATCATTCATGGCAATACCCCTAGTCTTTTTAATCAGTTGATTTTCCTAATTCATAAGTTCTTTCGTCCACAGCATTCTCCTATGACAGGCTTAAAAATATCTTCACTAATTTTTAACTATTTATTTTGCCGCCCTTATCATTATATGATTTCTATATATTATTAAAATATTTTACCATATTTATAAATGTATTTGGGGCTTTTGCAAAAAAATCACCCTTATTTCAATTATTTCACTGCAGATATATTAATCTTCTTCAACCAAATTTATGGCTTTATAACAATTACTTCAGTATTTTCTACTGCAGTATTTATAAGAGGTTCAAAATCAACAACCGACTCAGACGTTAATATTCTGTCAAGCTTTGGCTTGGTTTGAGGGTGTTTTGCAACAAACACGGTACAGCAGTCTTCATATGGAAGTACTGAAGTATCAAAAGTTTCAATTCTCCGTGCGATATCCACCACTTCAACTTTGTCCATTCCAATTAATGGCCTGAATACGGGCATATTTACAGCTGCATCCGTACAGTAAAGACCATGCATTGTCTGACTGGCAACCTGTCCCATACTTTCCCCGGTAATAAGTGCCATGGCATTTACTTTTATAGCTATTTGCTCTGCTATTTTCATCATAATCCTTCGCATAATGATAGTAAGCTGCTCTTCCGGACAATTATCGTTGATTTTGAGTTGTATCTCTGTAAACGGAACGACATGCAGACGGATTTTTCCGCAGTACTGAGCCATTATCTGTGCCAGGTCAATTACCTTTTGCTTTGCTCTTTCACTTGTGTATGGGTAGCTATAGAAATGGACTGCCTCAATTTCCACACCTCTTTTACCCATCATCCAACCTGCAACCGGGCTGTCAATCCCTCCTGACAAAAGCAACATTGCTTTGCCGTTAGACCCCAGAGGCATACCTCCCTGCGCCTTAACCATTTCTGAATAAATATAAGTGCTTTCTCTTACTTCAAGATACAGGATGAAATCAGGATTTTTAACGTTAACTGATAGCTGCGGAATATTTTCTAGTATAAAGCCTCCTATATCAGCACTGATTTCCGGTGACTGCATTGGAAATCTCTTGTTTCCTCTTTTTGTTTCTACCTTGAAAGTCTTATAGCCCTTTTCTTCTACCAGTTTAGAAGCCATTTTTAGGGAAGTACTTTTGATTATTTCATAGTCGGTTTCAACCTTCCACACAGGACTTACCGAAACAACACCAAATACCTTGGCCACTTTTGCAAGAACTGAATCAAAGTCATAGTTTTCTTCCTGAGGTTCAATATAAATTCTGCCTTGTGATTTAATTACCTTGGCTTTTCCAAATTTGAAAATAGCACTTTTTATATTTCCAATAAGTTTATCTTCAAAAACAGGCCTGTTTAAGCCCTTTAATATTATCTCTCCATAACGTACCAATATTATCTTATTCATCTCTTACCTCCACGTTTTATGCTGATTATCGGAATAATTTCTTTAAGTGCCTCAATAGTCTCATCAATTTCATGTATATTGTTTGTATGAGACAAACTAAAGCGTATTGCACCATCAATATATTTAGGACTAACGCCCATGGCTTTAAGTACATGACTGTGATGTGTCTTACGTGAAGAACATGCCGAGCCGGTTGAAACATAGATTCTTTTTTGCTCAAGGTGATGTAACAGCACTTCCGATTTTAAATTTGGAAAGGACACATTTATAATGTATGGTGATGCATTATCTGGCGAATTGACAACGGCTTCTTCAAATGTTTCATTTATCCTTTTTACAAAATGATTCCTAATTTCGTTTGTTTTTATATAATTATCATCAATCTTGGAAAATATTATTTCCGCTGCCATGCCAAAACCGCAAATGCCAGGTACATTTTCCGTACCTGACCTCAATGAGGATTCCTGCCCCCCGCCTATTAAAACAGGCTTCAATCTCAGTCCTTTACGGATGTACAATCCCCCAACGCCTTTTGGCCCGTGTATTTTATGGGAACTAAAAGACATTAAGTCAACATTACAGGTTGACGGGTTAATTACTGTTTTACCAAAAGCCTGAACAGCATCAACATGAATTACCGCATTTGGGCAAAACTTTTTTCTTAAATCGCAAATTTCTTGAACCGGTTGTACTGAACCAGTTTCATTATTTGTATGAATAATGCTGATTATTGATGTTTCATTTGAAATCATATCCTTTAAAACATCCAATTTGATAACGCCGTTGCTATCCACTGGAATGAAATCTACTCTATACCCTTCCTGAGCTAATTGCTTGTACACTTCTAAAACAGAAGGATGTTCGATTTCACTTGTTATGACATGCTTACCTGTTCTCGGGTTTGCCTTCAGATAACCCAAAATTGCCAGATTATTTGATTCAGTACCTCCTGATGTAAAACAAATGTCTTTTGAATCCACTTTTAATGCTTCAGCAATATGAGTTCTTGCTTTTTTTACAAGACTCTCCGATTCGATACCTTTTGTATGTAAAGAAGAAGGGTTTCCATAAAAATCCCTGCTCACTTTTGCAACATATTCAACAACATCGTCATATGGTTTTGTGGTAGCACTGTTATCAAGATAAATCTCATCGATCATATATAACCTCTCATAATTATAACTCGAGCAGCTTATCCCGAGTTATATACTGATTCAAATATATTATTAGTTTATATTTATTTTTTTATTTCTCTTGGTTATTCTCTTTTTCTGCTAGTTTTTTGCTCAGTTTTTTTACCTGATCCTTTGTTATATGTTCTTTCATAAAGTCCTGAATGGTAATACTACGAAATTCTTCTGCTTCATCAATGCACCTTCCGCAATCATCACAACGTTTTGCAGGGTCAAGATCGCATATATCACATTCTCCGCAGTCAATACATTCTCTATCATATATCTCGCATTGGTCTTTCATTTTTTACTTGCACGACATTTTCCCAATCGTGCCTACCTCCTTCTGGCAATTATATAAAACCTATAAGCGTCCGATTGCTTTTAGTATACCATAAATTAATGCCTGCGGCCTAGGGGGGCAACCCGGAATATATACATCTACAGGTAAAATTGTGTCAATCCCATTTCTTCCTGCATAACTGTCCTTAAAAAGTCCCCCGCTGCATGCACAGGCTCCCGCAGCTAATACCAGTTTGGGAGATGGTGTCGCATTATAGGTTTTGATCAATGCTTCCTCCATGTTTCTTGTAACGAAGCCTGTCACCAACAGTAAATCCGCATGTCTTGGAGAAGCAACAAAGTGTATGCCAAACCTTTCAATGTCATTATATGGCCCGTTGAGTGCCTGAACTTCATAATCACAGCCATTGCAGGAGCCTGCGTCAACTTCTCTGATATTAAGGCTCCTTCCAAATTTTTTGCGGACTTTTTCATTTAACTTTCTGCCCATTAGTTCATAATCAGTACCGTTTATTTCTTCATCTCTGACATATAACGGAGTAGCTCTAAGCAATTCTCTGCTTTTTTGAGCAAGCTCAAATTTATTAGATAAGCTTACAGCCTTATTTGAACAGGCTTCTTCACAAAGTCTGCAGAATATGCACTCATCAGCATTTACTGCAGGAAATTTTCCCTTTTTGCCGTCTTTATCAACTAGAACCACTGCTCCTGTGGGACAGGCAGAAATACATTTCCCACACCGTGTGCATTTTGAATAATCAAACTCGGGGATACCTGTAATAAAAGTACTTTTTGTATTCTTTTTTGGATATTCTACAGTAACCGTACCATGCTGTATCATCTTTTTTAATATGTTATACATTATTCCTCCTAATACATGCAGTTTTATAAATCGTTTCCTGCATACGAGAGATTAAAGCTTTTATTTATCAACGGGAAGTCCGTCAAAGTATTTGTATTCACTGCATGACAAAGAGCCGGCCAGTTACAGAAGGACGGTGTTCTTACTTTATAGCGAAAAATAGTGTTATTTTCACCTGTCATTACAAAATGTAAATTTTCACCTCTGGGAGATTCTGTCATTCCAAATGCATAGGAGTATGGCTTCAGGTCTCCAATATCAATGGATACAGCTCCCTCCTCAGACATTTTTTCCAATACCTGTCTTATAATATTTATAGACTCCAGTACTTCTTCAATTTTAACATTCATTCTACAATTAACATCACAATTACCATGTTCCGGAACTTTGAATTTCAGTTTTGGATATGCAGCGTATGGAAATTCCTTTCTAACATCAGTTTTTACACCACTGGCTCTTCCTCCGGGCCCAACAGCATTTAAATCAACTGCAATGGAATTTTTCAGTATTCCTGTATGTTCTACTCTATCTATAAACATTCCATTATTTTTAATAATTGCTACCGTTTCCTTGAACTCTTTATCCAGCTTATTGATGCATTCCAGAATAATCTTCTCATTATTGCGTATAAAGTCGCGTCTTAAGCCACCGGGCTTATTAGTATTCCTGAGAAATCTGCTGCCTGTCAGTTGTTCATTCAGAAGCTGAATCCATCTCCTCATCATCCCGAACTGGCCTGAAGGAAATATGAAAGCTGTATCTACACACAGTCCTGATATATCCCCCAAATGACCACATATACGTTCAAGTTCCGCGAATATTACTCTCGAATAAGCTGCACGTTCCGGAATATATGTGATACCATTAAGCTTCTCAACAGCTTGGCAGAAAGCCAGTGAATTCGTAAATGTCTCATCCCCTGAAATTCTTTCCGAAAACAAAAGAACCTTCATGTAATGCTGGTTCTCACAGAGTTTCTCAAGACCACGGTGAACATAATATAGTTTTGCTTCAAGATTTATTATTGGTTCTCCTGCCACACTGAATCGGAAATGGCCCGGCTCGATAATCCCTGCATGAACGGGCCCCACCGGCACTTCAAATACACCTTTACCCGTAATAGTAGAAAATTCTAGCTCACGCTGTTGAAACGGAAGGTGTGTATCGGCTTTGAAGTCCCTTCTCAAAGGATGAACATTCTGTGGAAAATTACCGTGGTGAACCAGCTCCCGGCTGTCTGGCAGTCCTTCAAACTCAATTCCGTACATATCATGAATCTCTCGTTCATACAAGCTCGCAGCCGGTACTTCCAAAGCCACGGAATCAATTCTTGCTGAACCGTCATTCTCAAGTTTTGAATACAATGTAATTAGCGTGTTTGATGATCTTACCGCAAATGTGTAATATATCGTAAGTTTATTGTCGATTGGTGTAGTATCATTAGCAAATAAATTAACAAGCACACAATCAATATTTTTATATACATTAATGCAGTCCGCCTTCACAGTGGAAGGAGAAATACAGAAGTAGACTTCATTTTCATTAATAAGCCTACTTTCAAGTACATGAGTAGATAATAATCTCTTTATAGTATCCATTATAGCTTCCGAAACCATAAACTAACCCCCAATTCCCAGTATAATATTGGTTGTATTGTCCATTAACTCTTTGAAAGGCGTCGGAATATATATCCCTGCCAAAACCGTAATACATAAAAGAATGATAAGTACCGCTGGTCCGATAATATCCAATTCACCCTGCTTTATTTCAGGGTTGCTATTGTTACCGTAGAACATTCTCCCCAACTGTTTAGTAAAACCAGCAAAAACCATTGAAAGAAATATTAATAGTAAGACTGTTGCAATATATTTTTTAGAAAACAGAGTGCCCACAACAGTATTAAATTCGCTCATAAACACACCAAAAGGAGGCATGCCGGTTATTGCAAAAGTACCAAGAACAAAAACAATTCCCGTGACAGGCATTGTTTTAATAAGTCCATGAATACTTGAAATCTTTTTAGTATGGTGTTTTAAATAAACATTTCCGGTTGCCAGGAACAGCATCAGTTTTGTCATTGCATGATTAAAGGTATGATAAAGTGCCGCAAAGATGCTTACCGGCGTACAAATTCCAAGACCTAAAGCAATTATCCCCATATGTTCAATACTGGAATACGCCAATATACGTTTATAATCCTGCTGAACCAGTATAAATACAGCCGCAGTACCAATAGAGAGTAAACCCAGTATAATTAGCAGATTTCCGGTGTAATTGTTGCTGCCAAGACATTTATTCACTATGGACATAACCCTTATTACTCCATACATTGCCGTATTCAGTAAAACTCCCGATAAAAGTGCACTTACAGGCGAAGGTGCCTGGCTGTGAGCATCCGGAAGCCATGTATGCATAGGTGAAAAACCAACTTTTGTACCGAAACCTATTAATATAAAAATAAATGCGATTTTTAATATACTCGGGTCCAGTGCAATTGCATATTTGATAAGATAGCTCCAATCCAATCCAGAAATTCTTGCTCCTCCCAATTTAACAGTCGAGGAGTAGAACAGAAGTATAACCCCAAGCAAGGCGAAAGCAATACCAACCGAGCAAATAATAAGGTACTTCCAAGCAGCTTCAATTGCACGTTTGTTGTTGTAAAAACCCACCAAAAACGCCGAAGCCAGAGTGGTAGCTTCAATAGCAATCCACATGACACCCATGTTTCGTGTAGTTAAAGCCATTATCATTGATAATACAAATGCATTTGACAATGAATAGTATAACTTTAGCTTACCTACAGTGATAACCTTTTTCTTTAATTCCTGTCCAAAGTAACTTATTGAGTACAGAGAAACTAAAAAGAATGCCAGTGTTGTTATAAACAATATGTAACCACTTAGTGAGTCCATATAAAAAATATTCTTGAATAAACCTGAGCTTTCAATTACCTTATACTTATTAATATTAATAAGTGACATAATTGATATTATCAGCAATCCTGCTGCCCCAATTAAATTTATAGCATGTATAAATAATTTATTTTTACTAATCCATACCAGTCCACCTGCCAGTACCGGTATAACTATAAATGCCGGAATCATATGCCCTCCCTGAACTCCTTTATTTAACCTTTTAAGTGCTTTAATTTGTTAATATCTATGGAATCAAACGTGTTATTTATTTTAAAAACAAATATACCCATAATCAAAAATGCAGTTAATAAATCAAAGAAAAGACCAAGCTCAACAATCATCGGCATTCCATCCGTAGTCATCATTGCTGCCAGAAACAACCCGTTTTCTATTACAAGAAAGCCAATAATCTGTCCTAATGCCTTTTTTCTACTTATCATGAAGAATAATCCAATCAAAACAACTGATAACGAATAGATAAGATAATTCTTAGTTGCCGGATTTGTAATACCTTCTATATGAAATACTACATACCAGCACAGAACAACCAGTCCACAGCATATAAGCATAGATATGGGAATATTTATAAAAAAGTCCTTTTCTACTTTGTATTCCACCCTGTCGGAAGTTCTTCTCATAGCCATTGGAATTACTATTACTTTAAATACTACAATCAGCAAAAATATAAAAATAACCTCATCGAACTTTTTTGACTCAACCATACTCTTAACTGAAATAATCAGTGAAATCAAAGCAAGTAACAGTGACTGCAGTCTGAATGTTGTAATATAAGCATTTTGACGCTTGTTTGCCACAAGCGTAAAAGATGAAATCAATATAAGAATTGCTAAAAGGTTTAAAGCGTTATTATACATTTATTTACCCCCATACCAATATTGTTTATCTTAAAACAAAGCTCGTTAAAAAACCTAAAACAGCAATAATGAGAGCAATTGCAGCATAATTCGGCAGACTGAAAAGCCTGAACTTGACTGTATTAATCTCAACAATACTTACCAGTAAGGTAATTATCAACAACTTTAATAGGAAAATTCCAAGTCCGGCTAATATATTTTCCATATTCAAACCGTAAGGAATCAAAATGTTAGCCATAAATGTCATAAATACCAATTGCTTTAAATATGTACCCATTTCAATGAAAGCAAGATGCCTTCCTGAGTATTCTAAAGTCATTGCTTCGTGAACCATGGTAAGCTCAAGATGTGTTGAAGGATCATCTACCGGAATTCGAGATGACTCTGCAATCATTACCATTAGCATAGCTGCAAACAGCAGGATATTTATAGTTGAAAATGCATCAGCACTGTTGTTTGCCGCATATTCATAGATTGAAAAAACACTTGTTGAAGCAACTTCAGGGTTCGCACCTACTGTAATAATAATAATAAAAAGAGCAGGTTCAACCAACGCTGAAACCAATAATTCTCTACTGCTCCCCATTCCACCGAAGGTGCTTCCCGTGTCCAGTCCTGCCAGAGCCATAAAAATTCGTCCGGCTACCAAAAGGTAAACTATGACAAGAAGGTCGGTATAAAAGGAAAAACCTTTTAACTGGTATACAACAGGCAAGCACATAACTGCAGCAAGGGAAGTTATAAAATAGACATATGGTGCAATAGTGTAAATCCATGAAGAAGTACTCGAAACCACCAAATCTTTTTTTATGAGCTTTGCCAAGTCAAAATAGGGTTGAAAAATCGAAGCACCTATTTTATGCTGTATTCTTGATTTAATTTTCCTAATGACTCCCGTAAACAGTGGAGCTATTAAAAATAAAAAAAACATTTGAAAAATAAATTTAAAAATTGAAACAAACATATGTACGTTCCTTTTTGTTAATTTTTTATAATCATGCCGTAAATGAATAATATAAAAGCATCAGCACTATAATGCTAAAGAAATACATTAAATAAGCATGTATACTTCCTGTCTGAATATTAAAACGGATTTTCCTTGAAAAATTAATTATAGTACTCACTATAGGTTTATATAAATATTCTTCAAAAAATTTAACCGTAGAAGTAGTATATTTTCCTTTTTTAATGTAATAAGGTGCAATTCCTTCCGTTATTTCCAAATCTCTTGATGGTTTAAAGAAACCTCTGAACACAATTCTCAAAGATTTTGAAAATCCTGTTGCAGAATACTGCATTTTAGAATTTAGTTTTGGAAATCCGCAATCCCATGTGTTATAGCGTTCAACAGAAGTTGTTTTTCTCAGTGCCATTACGACCAATAATAATATAGCTCCCAATACTACCAGCAAAATAGCTATAAGGCCGGAAGATATACTCAAACTGCTGTTATGTACCGGTAATTTCTGCGATATAGTTAACGGCAAGTCCGCTTTAATGTTAATCAATTGACTGCCAACACCGTCTATCAAGCGTATCGCATATCCAGGGAAAATACCAAGCAACAGGCAAAGCACTGCTGATAATGAAAGTGCTGTCAACATAGGCTTACCCGGCTCCGTAGCATTTTCAGCTTCTAAACTCCTTGGCAGCCCCAGGAAACTGATGCCGAAAAATTTAACAAAACAGAATGCTACCAAAGCTCCTGTTAAAGCAAGTGCAGCCGAAGCAACCATTAGGATTACAACCAGCAGGAAATTTTGGGATGGTGCAAAATAGCTGATACCGCTAATAAATGTCCTAAAAATCATATACTCACTTATAAAACCGTTAAATGGCGGCACTGCAGAGATAGAAAGACAACCTACGAAAATATACACTGAAGCTGCAGGCATTTTTTTTATTAACCCACCCAGCTTTTCCATATTTTTTGTGTGTGCTGAATATTGAATTGCACCTGCACCCATGAAAAGCAGTGATTTAAAAACTGCATGATTCAATGTATGAAGGAGTGTTGCCGTCAAGGACAGCGAAAGCAGAAAGTAATTTTCAGATGCTCTTGCAATCATCATCATTCCAATACCTGCTAAAATAATTCCCATATTTTCTATACTCGAATATGCCAATAGCCTTTTAATATTCGTGGTAGAAGCTATAGAATATGCTATTCCGATTAATGCTGAAGCAATGCCCATAAAAAGAACTGCTACTCCCCACCACATACCACTAACAGGAAGAATGTTAAAAATGAATCGGAGAAGGCCATAAATAGCCATCTTTATCATTACACCTGACATCAATGCTGAGATATTACTTGGAGCTACCGGGTGGGCATAAGGCAGCCAGATATGAACAGGTATAATACCTGCTTTGGTTCCAAAACCAACTAACAGAAGTAAAAAGATAATATTTGCAACACCGTGAGGTATGGATTGTGAATTAATTGATGAAAAATTAAAACTGCCTGCATAAGCTGCAATCAAAACAAAGGCTGCCGTAATACAAGCTGTTCCGGTATAAGTCATTATAATGTATATCCTGCCGGCTTTCTGAACCTCTTCCTTTTCATGCTCGTATATAACAAGAAAATAAGAAACCAGTGACATCAGTTCCCAAAAGACCAAGAAAAGCAACAGGTTACTGCTTGAAACCAGGAGAACCATTGAAACAATGAACAAATTGTACAAACAACCGAAAACAGATATATTTTTTTTTGAAAAGTAATGGGACATGTATGTAAATGAGAATATCGAAACAATAGCTGCTACTATTGAAATAATCATTATAAAAAATGCAGATAGATTATCAATATTAAACCCAATTGACATAAATGGAATATTTGTATTGAAATTTAATTTAATTGAAACATCTCTGCAATAAATCAGCTTGTAAATCATTACAAATGTAAGTAAGCTGCTTGCCAAAAGTGCAAACGAATTTGACAATCTGTTAGACCACTTTGAGCTTGAAGATAAAATTAAGGATGTCAATGCCCCGGTTACATACAAGATTACACATACTATGAAGAAAACTGATATTTGATTTGACAACATGAGTCAAAAACCTCCAAAGAACCCCTTATTATAAAGACTGAATAACACAGGTTATATAATACTACCCTGAATTTTAAATGTCAAATAAGTGCTGCTCTCTGTAATCAAATATTATGTTTTTCAACTTATTAACTCAAATTATATACGAATATATATTTATTTGTCGACCGGCACCAGAAGAGAGACGTTCTCACTTAAGTCACTTGAATCCATATGATTTAACTTTTTTATTAAATATATCTTCTTTCTGATATCGGTATTGCCACCGTACTTGGAGGCTATAGACCATAATGAGTCTCCCTCCCCTACCCTAACCGAAATGTACTTCTTATCAGTAAAACCTGCCACTGAGACTGTATAAATCAGAGTAAATGTAAGAAATATAGTAAAAAACAAAAAACTGAAAAATCTCTTTTTATTTTTTAAAACATATTTTTTCTTCGACATATTAATCCCCCGCTCAAACAAACATACGTTCTTATACTCTATATTTTAAGGAACACTTGTTCTTTTGTCAATAGGTTTTGGAAAAACATCCGAACATTAGTTTGATTTCCTGGTTTTTATGTGTTATACTAAAGCAGTAATAACTGTGCTTTGTGGATAATAAAAGACTTTTATTACATAAAAATATGAGCATAAGCTCAGGGAGGTCTTTATGGCAAAAAAGAATTCTAACAAACAACAGGAAATTCTTGATTATGTTTATAAATGTGTTCATGAAAACGGTTACCCGCCTTCTGTAAGGGAAATATGTTCTGCGGTAGGTTTTAAATCTACTTCTACGGTACATTCATATCTGCAAAAGCTTATTGATAGCGGACTTCTTCAAAAGGATCCTACCAAACCCAGAGCAATTAAAATTTTAAATAAATCAATTCAGGTTAAAGAAAACCGTACCAGCAAAGAGGGATATTATACATCTCGAGAAATGGTGGATGTTCCTGTTGTAGGAAGGGTTACAGCAGGTCAACCTATTCTTGCTGTTGAAAATATCACTGAAACCTTTCCCCTGCCGGTAGATTTCGTTCAAAACAGCGATGCATTTATGCTCAGAATTCAAGGTGAGAGCATGGTTGAAGCAGGAATCCTTGACAAGGACTTTGTATTGGTTAGACAACAGCCTTCTGCCAATAATGGTGACATTGTTGTTGCTTTGATAGGCGATGAAGCTACATGTAAAACTTTTTACCGTGAAAAAGACTATATAAGACTTCAACCACAAAACAGCAGTATGGAGCCCATCATTGTAAAAGATGAGTTGTCAATTCTAGGAAAAGTAATTGGTGTGTTCAGACGAATGTAATCATAGAAATTGAAAATATATTTTTACATAAATAAAAAACGCAAAAGGACAAATTTTATGCTCCTCTTGCGTTTTATTATTTACATATTTTTAATATGTAGTATTATTCTTTTCCCTGTTCATTAAAAATAAGATTCACTGATTTCATAGGACTTATTGTGGAAATTGCATGCTTGTATACTAACTGCTGCTTTCCGTCACTGTCAAGAACCACAGTGAAATTATCAAACCCCTTAACCATACCCTTTAATTGAAACCCATTCGTAAGATAAATAGTAACAGCAATGTGTTCCTTTCTTACCTGATTCAAAAAAATGTCCTGCAAATTAATAGTATTCTTTACCAAAGTAATTCACTCCTTTGTTATATATATATTTATCCATAAGCTATCCCCACAAAAATCGGGCTTAACTTAAATTTGATATACTAAAACTACTCATTTTTATTTTACTAGATAATGCCATTTCATGCAACAAGAATATAGTTCTACCAAGGTTTTTAGCCTTTTAAGTATTCGAAAATCTCATTAAACACATTTGTATTATTTCCAGAATTATCAATATTAAACCATCTAATTCCAGTAATTCTCTTAAACCATGTAATTTGTCTTTTAGCATATCTTCTGGTTCCCTGCTTTATGTTTTCAATTGCCTGTTCAAGTGTAATATTATTTCTCAGAAATTCCAATATTTCCTTGTACCCTATACCCTGCATTGAAATTATACTGTCTGCATAACCCAGATTTACAAGCTTATTCACTTCATCCACAAGTCCATTTTGAATCATAATGTCAACTCTTTTATTTATTCGTTCATATAACACCTGCCTGTCCATTGTAAGGCCAATCAGAATAAATTCATATTTGGGTGGTATTGTTCTTGAGATTTCATTGTGATAAGAAATAGGCTTTTGTGTCTGATAGTACACTTCTAAAGCTCTTATTACTCTTTTTATGTTATTGGGATGAATATTCATGGCTGAAGCCGGGTCAACTTCCTGTAGCTTTTTATGGAGATACTCAGGCCCTAATTCATCTGCCTCATTTTTTAAAGTTTCCCTGAGTTCCCAGTCGCTTTCACTTTCACTGAAATTTATATTATTTATCAAAGAACTAATATAAAGTCCGGTACCACCTGCAACTATAGGTTGTTTCCCCATTTCAAGAATTTTTTCTATATATTTTTCTGCCAACTCTTTAAACCTGACAACATTAAAATCTTCACTGGGAAGTACTTCATCAATAAGATAATGCTTTATACCCTGCATTTCTTCCTTGGTTGGTTTGGCAGTTCCGACATCCATGTATTTGTAAATCTGCATGGAATCAGCAGAAATAATTTCTCCGTCCATTCTTTTTGCTAATTCAATGGATAAACTTGTTTTTCCTGATGCGGTTGGACCAACTATAATGATAACTCGGTTCATAAGCTCCCTTTCTAGACAATTCTTTTAAACATTTTTTCTATTTCGTATTTTGTTAGACGAATAACTGTAGGTCTTCCATGAGGACATGTATACCGCCTTCCAGTATTGGTAAGTTCCGTCAAAAGCTGCTGAACCTCTTTTTCATCAAGTTTTTTATTTGCCTTTATGGCAGCCTTGCATGCAATTGTATGAATCATCTCATCAGCTAAAGGAGTGCTGACTAACTTTACTGACTCCTGTAGCTTTTGTGTCAGTTCAATAAAAATATCTCTGGGAGAGCAGTCTCCTACCGTATACGGAATTCCTCTAATAATAATGGAATTATTTCCGAAATCCTCAAAGTCAAACCCTATACGTGTCAACAGTTCCTCTTTGGATTTTATGGCATCCAGCTCAAAAGGCTGAAGCTGAATAACTACTGGTTCAAGCAACAGCTGAGTTGTGTTTTCCTGTGAGTCAAACTTTATCCTGAGTTTTTCGTATATAATTCTTTCATGTGCTGCATGCTGATCTACCATTACAAGCTCATCGTTACTCTGCAAAAGAATATATGTAGAAAAGGCCTGCCCTATGTATTTCATATCAGCAAGTTCAGGATGTCCCTTTTCAGGTAATGTTTCTTCAACTTCCTCAGAGGAATCAGCCTCTTTGATTAAATCTGAATTATTGTTAAGCTCTTTGATATTTTGCTGATTTATTTCAACTGTCACAGACTGTGGCTGCTTTACATTGTATTCTTCAGGCTTTGTAAAAGTAAAAGAGGACATATCTGCTTGCGGCTTTTCCGTGAATGTACTTACTTTATGTACATCAGTCTTTGCTAATGGTTCCAGAGCTTTTGTAAATAACCGTATTTCATCCGCTTTTTTATTGTCATCCTGTTTTTTGTTCAATTCAATTTCCTTTTGAACATATTCCACTTTAGGTTCGGAATTACCTGTAAACTTAAACAGCTCTCTATCTTTATTAGGAACCGATACAGGATTAAACAGGCTTCCACCAGTAGTAAGTGCGTTTGAAACAGCCATATATATGGTTCTGGACAAATAGCTTTCGTCGGCAAATCGTACCTCGGTTTTTGCAGGATGTACGTTGGCATCTACCAAAACCGGGTTAATATCAATATTCAATACAAAAAAAGGAAATTTATTTTTCATAAGTATACTTGAAAAAGCTTGTTCAACAGAATATGATACCAGTTTGCTTTTTACGTATCTTTTATTTATATAAAGTGACTGATAGTTTCTGTTAGATCTGGCAGCTTCAGGTTTCCCAACATACCCGCTTATCTTTATCTTTTCATCAGCGTACTCTACAGCAACAAGATCTTTTATTAATTCTTTTCCGTATATACTATAAATTACACTTTTCAAGTCATTATTTCCCGGGGTATGAATTAATGTTGTTTTTCCGTTTGTCAGTTTAAAAGAAATATCCGGATTACCCAAAGCTATTCTCGATATTGTATCAGATATATAACCAGCTTCTGTAGAATCCTTCTTTAAAAACTTGTAACGTGCCGGTGTATTGAAAAACAAATCTTTAATAATAAAGGTTGTGCCGACAGGACATCCTGTCTGCCTTACATCTTGGAAAACTCCTCCTCTTATGTGTACGTACATTCCGTATGTACTTACAGCTGTCTTTGTCATAAGTTCAACAGATGACACCGAGGCTATACTTGCCAGAGCTTCCCCTCTGAAACCCATTGTTATAATGGAATCAAGATCCTCTGCCTTTTTAATTTTACTTGTGGCATGACGCTCGAAAGCAATTTCTACATCGTCCTCATCCATACCGCTTCCGTTATCTATAATCTTTATATAAGAAATTCCGCCATTCTTAATATCCACTGAGATGCTGGTTGCACCGGCATCAATAGAGTTTTCTACTAATTCCTTTACCACAGAAGCGGGCTTTTCAACAACTTCTCCGGCCGCTATTTTATTTGAAGTATTTTCGTCAAGTACAATTATGCGTCCCATAATTCACCCCATATGATATCAATAACTATTCTCGGCTGCTCATTTTCCTTTGAAGCTCATATAATATATTCATTGCATCAATAGGAGTCAGCCTAGATATATCTATTTTTCTTATTTCCTCAAGTATTTCAGCATCAGCAGATGCCTTTGCTGCTTGTGCAAATAAATCCAGCTGCCCGTCAACCTGTTTCTTTGTTTTTCGTACTTTTCCGTTCCTGTTTATATCAGCGTCATCCAGGTTTGCCAGTATTTCTTTTGCCCTGTCAATAACAGGCTGTGGTACTCCAGCCAACTTTGCCACTTGTATACCATAACTTCCGTCAGCACCGCCTCGGATTATTTTTCTTAAGAATATTACATCGTCTCCCTTTTCCTTAACGGTTATGCAGTAGTTCTTAATACCGGGCAGCTTTCCTTCAAGCTCAGTTAATTCATGGTAATGGGTTGCAAAAAGTGTTCTGCAGCCTAGTTGTTCCTTGCTTACAATGTACTCAATCACTGCCCACGCTATACTTAATCCGTCAAAGGTACTTGTTCCTCGGCCTATTTCATCCAGCACCAGAAGACTTCTTTTTGTTGCATTAATTAATATATTTGCTACCTCTGACATTTCCACCATAAAAGTACTTTGTCCCGATGCCAGGTCATCTGATGCCCCTACTCTTGTAAAAATTCTGTCCACCAAACCTATTTTTGCTGAAGCAGCAGGGACAAAGCTGCCTATTTGAGCCATCAGAACAATAAGAGCAGTTTGTCTCATGTACGTTGATTTACCTGCCATATTAGGGCCTGTTATTATAGAAAGCCTGTCCTCTTCCATGTCAAGGACAGTATCATTTGGAACAAATCCGCTTTTGTCAGTCATTTTTTCTACGACTGGGTGTCTTCCGTCTACTATTTCTATCTTGTCAGAAGCAGAAACATCAGGTTTACAGTATCCTTCCCTGTCGGCCACTTCCGCCAGCGAAGCCAAAACGTCAATTTCCGCAAGAGCCCTTGCAGTTGACTTTATTCTTGATAATTGCTCTGCAATCTTGTCCTTTATTTGAACAAACAGATTGTACTCCAGTTGTACTATCTTTTCTTCCGCCCCAAGAATATTGTCTTCAATTTCTTTGAGTTCAGGAGTTATATACCTTTCACAGTTGGCAAGTGTCTGCTTTCTAATATATTCCTCAGGTACAAGGGAAAAATATGATTTAGTTACTTCAATATAATAGCCAAACACCCTATTAAAGCCTACCTTTAGGTTTTTTATGCCTGTTTTTTCACGTTCTGAAGCCTCGAGAGCGGCTATCCAGTCCTTACCCTGTATTGAAGCCATTCTGAGCTTATCTACTTCAGAATTGTATCCGTCTTTGATTATTCCCCCTTCTTTTATTGTTACAGGAGGGTCATCAATTATTGAAATATCTATAAGATTACAAACATCTTCTAAAGAATCAAGCTGCTGATAGCAAGTTCTTATATACTCTGTTTCAAAGCCGTCAAGCAGATTTTTTATGTAAGGTATCTGACACATTGAATTTTTAAGTGCTATCAAGTCTCTACAATTAACACTTCCCAGTATTACCTTTCCCATCAGTCTTTCAATGTCATATACCCTTTTAAGAAGCTCTCTTGCTTCGACTCTTGCCATAAACTTATTTTTAAGCTCTTCCACAGCATCAAGACGAAGAGAGATATCACCATGATTTATCAAGGGTTGTTCAAGCCATTTACGAAGCAGTCTTCCCCCCATAGAAGTCATGGTTCTGTCCAATACCCACAGCAAGGAACCTTTTTTTGATTTTTCACGCATGGTTTCTGTCAATTCAAGATTTCTTCGGGATGAAGCGTCCAGAATCATATATTCTTCAAGTGCATAGGAATTAAAATTCTGTATGTGGCTCAAGTTTACCTTTTGAGTATTCCCTAAATATTTCAAGAGGGCTCCGGATGCATTAACCGCAATGTCATATTCCTGAATACCCAATGCCTTGTTTTCAAATTGATTTTTCAGGGTATCCATTGCATTTCCGTACTCAAATGAAGTTTCTTCAAAGGTTGACACGTAAGTATTAAATCTTTGCTTTATTTCCGAAGCAAGCTCATTGTCACCATTTAATTCAGTATTGACAATTATTTCAGAGGGAAAGTATTTTGCAATCTCATCAAAAAGTTTACCCCTTGTGTTGCCCCAGGTTATTCTTGTTGCATAGAAATCGCCTGTTGTTATATCTACTGCAGCTAAGCCGTAAAAATTACCGTTTTTATAAACAGACATAAGGTAATTGTTTTTTCTTTCGTCCAACATGGTAATGTCCGTAACAGTACCGGGTGTAACAACTTTTATTACATCCCTCTTTACGATTCCCTTTGCCAATGCAGGGTCTTCAACCTGCTCGCAAATTGCAACCTTGTAGCCCTTTGACACCAAACGGGCTACATAATTATCGGCAGCGTGAAAAGGAATACCGCACATAGGTGCTCGCTCCTCAAGACCGCAATCCCTACCGGTTAGTGTAATTTCCAGTTCCCTGGATGCCAGCTCCGCATCTGAGAAAAACATCTCATAGAAATCTCCCAGTCGGAAAAATAAAATACAATCCTTATATTGTTCCTTTATATCCAGGTACTGCTGCATCATCGGCGTAACAGTTCCCATTTTATCCTCCATGTATTAATGTACCTGATGTATACAACCATCAGGCACATTGATAAATTTAATATAATTTAACTTTTTAAAAATTATTAACCTCTGCAACCTCCGCCGCAGCTCTTGCATTTTTCATCGGAACATTCTGACTCTCCGGTTATGGAGTAAACTAATATATCGTTTACCTTCTTCATCATAGCTTCGAGATTTGCCTTGGCTGTCAGATAATTCATAGTAACAGGATAAGTGTTGATTTCAAGCTGTTTTGCAAGCAATTTTTCCTTTGTTTCTTCTATTGCCTTTGTTTCTGCTCCGCCCCTTGTAAGCTTGACCATTTCTATTTGAAGCTGCTTGTACTCGCTCATAAGCGTTGTAGATTTATCATCTGATTTCATTTCTGCTTCTGCTTTGTTGTAATTTTCAATCTCTTGGGATTTTGCCATCATTTGTCCCAGTTCTCTTGCTTTTTCTATAATATCCATTTTAATTACCTCACTATTATATATATTTATTATTATTCAAATTATTTCAAGCCTGATCTTCTGATATTTTCCCTAACAGAGACCAAGTTTGTATTTCATCTATTTTAACTTTTACAAGCTTTCCTACCATATCAGGACTTCCTTTGAAATTCACTATCTTATTTTCTCTGGTTCTTCCGGTGTAGGTGGTTTTACTGCTTTTGCTTAGTCCCTCTACCAAAACTTCCATTTCCTTGCCAAGAAGTTGGTCATTTATTTCTTTACTGATTGTATTTTGAAGCTCTAAAAGTTTGTCGAACCTTTGCTTTTTAACACTTTCAGGTACCTGCTCCGGATTTTTAGCGGCAGGAGTACCTGTTCTCTTTGAATACAGAAAGGTATATGCCATGTCAAATCTGGCTTTAGCAACAGCATCAAGTGTTTCATTGAAGTCTTCTTCAGTTTCACCGGGGAAACCAACAATTATATCGGTAGATAATGCAATACCCGGAATGTTGCTTTTAACCTTTTCAATAAGTTCAAGATACTGCTCTTTTGAATACTTCCTGTTCATTTCATCCAGTATTTTCGAACTTCCGGCCTGCACGGGCAAATGCAAATGTTCGCATACTTTCTCACAATCCCTTATTGCATATATTAATTCATCAGACAAATCCTTGGGATGAGAAGTCATAAATCTTATTCTCTCAATACCCTGTATCTCGTTGAGTTCTCTAAGCAGACCTGCAAAGGTTAAGTCCCCCTCAAGGTCCTTGCCGTATGAATTAACGTTCTGACCCAGCAGGGTTATTTCCTTGCAGCCATCATTGGACAGTTTTTCAACCTCATTTTTTATTTCTTCCAAACTTCTGCTGCGTTCTCTACCCCTAACATACGGAACAATACAATAAGAACAGAAATTATTGCAGCCGTACATTACGGTAACCCACGCTTTGATATTATCTTTTCTCACTATGGGCATGTTTTCTGCTATTGACCCCGTAGAATCCCATACGTCAATAACCGTACTTTTGGTAGTAATTGCCGTATTCAGCAATTCGGGGAATTTATATAGATTGTGAGTTCCAAATATTATGTCGACATGTTTGTAGGTCTTTTTAATATGCTCAACAACTTCCTTTTGCTGCATCATGCAACCGCATATCGCAATTATAAGGTTTGGATTTGTCTCTTTTAGCTTCTTTAATGCACCAAGATGACCATATACCTTCTTTTCGGCATTTTCTCGAACACAGCAGGTGTTGAATATTATAAGGTCGCTATCCATTCTTTCTGTGCATTCCGAATAGCCCATTTCTGAAAGCATCCCCGAGAGTCGCTCAGAATCGTTTTCATTCATCTGGCAGCCAAATGTTTCAATATTGTACCTTACAGGCTTTCCCAAACCTGAAATAATACCCTGATTATATTGTTTCATTGTTTCTATATATTTGTACTGCTGATTGATTTCTTCTGCAGATACTTTTGTAGTAATTCTCTTGCCCTCGCTCAAGTAAATTCCTCCATTGATATAAACCATGTATATTTTTATACAAAAGCTATTATAACATAAATTTATTAAATAAATATATAATTGTATTTTTCCTCTACAATATCTCTGCCTCCGAGATTTACAGTTGTAAACGTATTTGTGCTATTGAATCCGAATTTTCTGTAAAACCTTTTTGCATGCTCATTACCTTTTATAACCCACAGATAACATTCCTTAAAACCCAACTGTTTCAGCCTTTCAACGGCATACTTTGTCAGCTCATAGCCTTGTTTTGACTGCCAGTATTCAGGTAAAACATACAGAGATATTATCTCACCGGAGTTACAGCCAGAAAAATCGCTGATACCAGAAGTATCTGAATTTGACATGGTACAGGTTTGTCCAACTCTCCCTTTGCCAAAGGTTATGCAGCCGGTAATTCTGTTATCCAGTTCAAATACGGCAGCTTCGTGTAGATTTTTGAGTAAAGCTCTCTTAAAAATTGGTATCCACCCATCATCAGTTATGTTCTCCAGATACTCCTTTGTGATAAATTCCTTATATGCGGTTTTCCAGGTTCTTGAATGTATAAAACTCATTGCTGCTACATCATCTGTCGTTGCTGGTCTGATTACTCTCATAAGTACTCCTCAGCGTAAAATTCAATTTCAAGCATATTGTATCAAAGTCGTTTGGTTGTATCAACTAACCTTGATCTAAAAGTAATATTTCACTTTTATAATTATTAAGGTATAATTAACTGTAATAAATTTCCTAATGTAAGGAGTGCGTTATAATGGAAAAAGACATAATCAAATTTTTTGATAAAGACAGGTTTGCTCATTTTGCCGGAATTGAACTTACCAAAGTAGGTAAAGGTTATGCTGAAACAAGTCTTGATTTATCTGAAAAGCATTTGAACGGATTGGATGGTGTGCATGGTGGAGTAATATTTACTCTTGCAGATTTTGCCTTTGCTGCGGCAACAAATTCAGATGGTTCTGCTACTGTTGCAATTAATTCAAATATTACATATTTTAAAGCCCCCAAAGGTAATAGAATTACTGCTGTAGCCAAAGAAACATCCGCAGGGAAAAAAATCTGCGGATGCGATGTAGATGTATTGGACGAGGACGGTACCCTTATAGCTAAGTTAAGCGGAACAGGTTACAGAAAAGGCTTAAAAATAGATTTTGCTACAGGCATACTTACAAAAATCAAGTAACTATTTTATTTAGGTATTATTGTGCCGGGTTGAATTCTTGGGTTTAAATAATCATAGGGGTTGGTGCTTATTATTCTTTGTACCTGATAATCGGAATTGCCATAACGGGATACTTCCACCTGTACCCCGTCAATATTCATTTCACTATAGTTGAGGCTATTTTCCGCTTTATCAGACGGGCTGTTTCCCATTACCACATTATGGTCATAGATAGTATAAAGAATCATTGAAGCCTCCCTCCCGGCTGCTCTGCAGAATTTTCATTTCGTCTGATTTCAATAAGCTCATTGAGTTTCTTTATTGCATCAGATAATCCGCCTACCTGATCAATTAAACCCGATTTTGTTGCTTCTTCTCCAAACAGTACTGTACCCACATCATTTGCAAGTTCACCGGTTTTCAACATAAGTTCCCGGAATTTCTCTCTTTTTATTCTTGAATGGGAACAAACGAAATTTACTACCCGTTCCTGCATTTTATCAAAGTATTCATAGGTTTGCGGTACACCAATCACCAGCCCGTTCATCCTGATAGGATGTATTGTCATCGTTGCAGAACTGGCAATAAAAGAGTGGTCTGCAGATACTGCCATAGGTACGCCAATACTGTGACCGCCTCCAAGAACCAGTGAAACCGTTGGTTTTGATAAACTTGACACCATCTCCGATATAGCAAGCCCCGCTTCCACATCCCCTCCCACAGTGTTAAGAACCAAGAGAAGACCTTCTATCTGTTTGCTTTCTTCAATGGCTACCAACTGGGGAATTATATGCTCGTATTTGGTAGTTTTATTATGTGGTGGCAATAATATATGTCCTTCTATCTGCCCTATGATTGTAAGACAGTGAATATTACTCTCCTCTTTAGGAATTTCAGGTGTTCCCAGCTCTTTTATCTGTTGAAGTTCTGCTGCCTGTTTACTCTGTTCTGCCGGTTGTGTTTCTTGTCCTTCATTATTTTGATAGTTATTATTATTCACGGTTAGTACCTCAGTTTTTTAATATTTTGTCTTTCTTATTATTCATTTATTTTTAGAAAAAATACGTAATTCTCAGCAAGATAAGAATTGCCAACTTTAATCAGGTTTTTTTATTGACCTGACGAAAATTGGCAATAACATGTAAATTTAGGTAAGACTATTATTTAGTTTTTATGTATTAATATTGGCTGTATCTGATTGTTTTTCAAGGCTTCTACAACAGTGGGCACAATTTTTTCAAAATCGGCAACCAAAGAAGTACATTTCTTTATGGGATCATCCTGTCCGAACGGGACCATATATACGTTTTTAGTATTAAGCAGTGTACCGATATTTTTAGCATTTGCACTTAATCCATCGTTAGTTGAAACTGCTATTACAACAGGCCTAGCATTTCTCAGATGTGCCTTGCAAGCCATTGTAACAGAGCCGTCTGTTACAGCGTTGGCTATTTTGGCAATAGTATTTCCGGTGCATGGGGCTATTACCAGTATATCTAATATTGCTTTAGGTCCGAATGGCTCAGCTTCAATAATTGTGCTTATCGGAGTTTTTCCTGTAATTTGTTTTAGTTTGGCTTTTAGATCTGCAGCAGTTCCAAAACGAGTATCAAAATCATTAACAGCTTGCGAAATTATTGGAATAACTTCGGCACCCTCATTTATCAAATTTTCTATTTGTGGGACTGTTTTATTAAAGGTACAAAAGGAACCTGTTAATGCAAATCCGACTTTAATTCCTTCCAGTAACATGCTTATACCCCCAACTCTTCAATAATGTTATATGTAGTATCTTTAATAAATCCTGCTGCTGTTACAGGGGCAACTTTTCCCGGAAGTGATAGAGCCCAGATAGCCTTTAGTCCAAGTTCTTTAGCCCTGCTAAAATCAACTCCTCCAGGTTTTGATGCAAGGTCTATTATTAGACATTCGGGATTCAATAGTTTTAGAAGCTCATAATTAAGCACCATGGATGGAACAGTATTGAAGATAACATCTGCATTTTTAACAACCTGAGATAAACTACTCAGCATTACAGGACTGTACCCTAAACTCTTTATCCAAGCTAAATCAGCATACTTACGCGCTTCTACATAAACATTGGAACCTATACCATGCAGCATCTTTGCAAGAATTTTGCCTATTCTTCCGTATCCCAAAATCAGTGAATTGCTGTTATGTAAGGTAATTGGCATTTCTTCCATTGCAATTTGAATAGCTCCCTCAGCGGTTGGTATTGCGTTTAAAACCGCCATTTCCTCTCTCTCTAGCAAGTCGACAGTGTAAACATTACACACTTGAGCCAAGTGGGCTATCTTATCACTTATTCTCCCTGCAAGGAAAAGTTGATTTTTATTCATTGCTTTGAACAACTCATTCATGTGAATACTATCATTATGAAAAGGAGCATTTATAAATTCGTTATCATTTGAACAAGGTATGGGTCCGATTATTACATCTGAATCTACTACAGCCTCGGTCAATGTTTTGCTTTGTTCCAGTTTTATTTCAAAACCTGCCGTTGTAAAACCATATATATTAACGGAATTTCCATCTCGTGCAATTAATTCTGCTAACTTTACACTTCTTAAATCTCCCCCTATAACGCTATACCTTTTACCGCTCATAAGCCCTCCCCCACAACCGAAGAATAAACTAATTATGACGACTAGTATATCTTATGAAACAAACATATACCGAGTGCCTGTACCAAATA
>JAEZIU010000312.1 GCA_023436485.1 Bacillota bacterium
GGTTATGGTGAAACATCTCATATATACAGTTTTTATGGCAAATTACATTGGTGATTACCTCAACCTTTTCCCCGAAAGCATTTACTATCCTCTTCAATGCATCAAAATCCCTGTTAATGGATTCATCCAGAACAATCTTGTCAACACCCATCTTTTTATAAGCCATAGCTTTGTTTGCATTTACAATCTGACAAACTGTCGAGGCTTTTATTTCAAAGTCATACCCCTTAAGCCTTACCAGTTCTATAAGAGAAGGCAGTGATATGGTTAATGAACGTACACCGGCCTCATATAATTCCTCTAAGAATCCAGTAATTTCATTAACACCTTCTTTTGTAAACTCCTTATTACTGATACATGTAGCATTAAGTGTATAGTTGAATCCAATGCCCTTGCTTTTGGAATAAGATATATAATCCTTTAGCTTTGATATGTCGATTTTAGGTATCAGGTCATAAGCCCTTCCTGATCCTATGGGATTACCTATAGTAATTTGTCCGTAGGTTTCGATGACTTTCGAATCCTTGTAGGCCTTGTTTAATTCATCATACCGGTCGATGGTTTCCTTTTTGAAGTCTGCCGGAATGTTATAAAAATTCATATTCATTTCCCCTTTAATATTGTAATGAAATGCAAATAATCTTTTATTTTTATTTTTCACTTAATTTCCATAGACGTTCAGCCAGAACCGCGTTCTCAGAAATGGAATGGCTTTGAAATTCTGCCTCAATGATTGTAGATTGTGCTAGTTCCTTCACTGTCCGAAGTATCCTGTCATAATTCCAATGAACCAGTTGAGATTTGTAAAAATTAATCATTACAGCCTTATCATCAATAAAATCGCTTACATTAGAGTAAAATGGTTCTATATGAATAGAATCCCGTATTTCCTTAAGTCTCCCCCAATAGCTGTATCTGTTTCCATCACAATACGGATAATCTTCGTACATGTAAACACTCACATTCAGATTCTGATCACTGAGTGCATTTAAAACTGCAGTATGAACAATCCGGTGATCATAATGCCATCCTATGGCAGAAGGTATCAACAGAATTTCCGGGTTCAAGGACTGAATAGCCCTGCTTAAATCTGCTGTTATCGCAGAGGCCATCGGCATGTCCTTCTTAAATATCCCGTCTCGAAAAATAAAATTTAGAGCTGTACCTCTCTGTGCTGCATCTCGGTATGGAAGAAATTCTACTTTCCCATTTAAATACTGGAAAGCCAGCAAATCCTCCTCCCGCCTAAGAAGTGTATACGAATCATCTTCCATGCATACCTCACCCTTCCAAGGGAAGCTCTCCTTAGTATAGCTGCCAAACACGGTTATACAATGAATGTCAAAGCCTTGTTCAAATTTCAGCCTGGCTAAGGTCCCTCCGCACGAAAGTGCAAGATCGTCGCAATGGGGCTGAATAGCCAATACTGGACCTAATGGCACCTTTCCCATCGAATTGTGGTCTTTTAGTTTTACAATGACTCCCTCATTCATCAGCCTGGACAACACAACCCTATTTGCTGTTTTATTTATATCTTCGGACGTAAATACGCTGCCTGCCTCAATAAGAGCCGATAGTTCTTCAGGAACAGCAATATCTGTGTTAACAGAATTCATAAAAAACACCATGTTATTTTTTATACTATAATGAGGAAGCCAATTCAGTTTCTCTTCACCTTCATTCATACTGATTTCTCCCGTAAGTTTTCTATTTATAAACTTAAAAATCAAAATTACATTCCAGGTCTTTTCCATCAAACAACTTTTTGACCGGCTTATAAGCGTTTAAACCTTTAATAAGCTTGGTATATTCATCATATTGATTATAGAATTCCAAGGCTTTTACATGAATTTCTGCCGTTTTTTCTACGTCCATGCACTTTTTTGCATAGCTTTCGCAATAATTGCATGATGAACACACTTCCCTGCAGAATTCAGGATATTTAAAAAACTTATCTAAAAAGCCATCAAGCTTTTTATTGTCCATGTTGGGTTGAAATGCATTGTAAGGTGCAAACAGTGTAATAAGTTCAAACAGATTCCCCTCAAAATTCTCCTTGAAGTAGTGCTTCAAGGTTGCCACAATATCCCCCTTCAACACGTTCTGCCTTCCCTGTAGTTTAAAATACCGCACCCCTGTTTCATAATAATATATAATATCTTCAGGCCTTACCCAGTTAAGCCTCACAGGATTTTTAAACTCGCCGGCCTTTTGCATGGAGCAACGGTTGAAATAATAGTCCTTTACTTTTTGTGATGTATTATCAGGCGTACAATGAGATTCGTGGTTGTAATGGAACATCTTGTATGCACAATTTTTATAACACACATTGTTGACAATCATTTCCACACCCTGTTCGAACACTTCGCAAATCCCTTTTATTCTATTAAAGTCCCTGGTGATATCAGGATCAATTACAATTCTTTCTACCCCCATTTTTTTATAGAACAATGCTTTACCTGGAGAAGTGATCTCACATATGGCAGAGGCCTTTATTTTAAATTTATAGCCTGAGGCCTTTACCAGTTCCATCAGAGAAGGTGTTGTTAGGGTTAGTGACTTAATGCCAATGTCATTTAACTTTGTCAATAGGCTGTTTATCTCTCTTGCTCCTTCGCTCGAGAATTCATAATTTCCCAGGCAGGCTGGATTCAATGTATAATTAAAATCAATCCCCCTGTCAACCGAATATTGGACATATTTCTCCAGTTGATTAAAATCCAGCTCCGGCAGTACTTCTGTGACCCTTCCAGAGTTCACCAACGCACCTTGTGTTACCTGTCCATATGTTTCAATGACCTGCGATTTGGGAAAAGTGTTGTTTAATTCATTAATCCTGTCAATGGTTTCAACTTTAAAATCCGACGGTATACTAAAATATCTCATCAAAATCAACCTCTTCAATTAGTTTTAAATCTTCATTATTTTGTTTGATTCTTAATAGCATCTGTTTTTTTTCCTCCTCATCCACCACCTGGATATCCTTGATAAGTATGCTGTTTCCTCTGGTACCTCCGATCATGGCTTCCATGATTTTCACAAAATGCTCAGACATCTTTCTTATGCTTTCTTCATTGAATAGACAA
>JAEZIU010000002.1 GCA_023436485.1 Bacillota bacterium
CTTACACAACCATGTGGATAAGTGCTTTTTCTTTGCATCTGCAATTTGTACATGTAGTAAGGGGATGTACAATATACTAATTAACTTACTGGAATAATATATATACTTTAGATAGTTTTTTATCGAGGTATATGTATATGGATAAAAGAAACCGAACAGTAAATATTGTACTCAGCGGAGGCGGAATAAAAGGAATAGCCTTTGCCGGAGCATATGGAGAAATTGAAAAAAAATATAAAAGAATAGGCAATGTTGCAGGTGTTTCAGCAGGTGCGCTGGTGGGAGCCCTTATCGGAGCGGGATATACGTCCAAGGACTTAGGAAAGATTATGAAGGAGTTTGATTTTAGTTCGTTGTCGGGCATGGACGAGATTCCAATGGATATCTCCATAGCTAACAGAATGAGAAGTATAGAGCAGGAAAGAAAGGTTGTAAATGAAAGTGATCTTGAAACATTGCTTCACCGTCAGGATTACATGGAACTAAATCTTGTCAGGAAGTCCAAGGAAGACTTTGTCGGTTCCAGAGGGAA
Organism: Bacillota bacterium; assembly: GCA_023436485.1. Classification (GTDB taxonomy): domain Bacteria; phylum Bacillota; class Clostridia; order Acetivibrionales; family DSM-1351; genus Ruminiclostridium. Next base: position 533 of record JAEZIU010000002.1, read on the forward strand.
CTTCCTTGTTAACCTTATAGCTTTCAGTAAAAAGAGTGCTTTTTTAAATGGTGAGCTGTTGGAAAATTTAGTTTCTCAGCTGCTTGCCAATAAGGGAGTATATACCTTCAGCGATTTACGGGGCGGAATAGCAGATAAGGTGAATCCAAGGGGATACAAGGTACGAATGACAGCAGTTGATGCCAATACAGGTAAAGTCATTGTCCTTCCGGATGATATGGCATTATACAACATTGATCCTGATAAATTAGAAGTTGCTAAGGCTGTAAGGATGAGTACATGTGTCCCTTTCGTATTTGACCCTGTTACAATTGACTACAAAGATGCCGACAACAAACCTAAATCCCATTACATAATAGACGGAGGTGTTCTGGATAATTTTCCGGTTTGGCTCATTGACAGCACGGAAAACAATGTAATTATAGGGCTTAAACTTGAGGGCAAAGAACCCAAAGGCCTCGGTTCTGCAGAACATATATTGAAGAAATTACTCCACTCTTCCCATGACACAGGGGTTCCAAAAAACTCCTACAACATAGATAATATAGCCCATATAAATACCGGCAATATCTCATTTCTGGATTTTGATATAACTGCCGAAGAATCCCTTTATCTCTATAATCAGGGCAAACTGGCTGTTCAGAAACTTTTTGTCAGTATGCAGAAGAAAACCAGAGGATGGAGAATTTAGGGGCAAATAGTTTTTAATTGTTGTATTAATGTTAACTGCTTCGTTGCTTTTTTTTGATTTTTATTATATTATTAAGTTTAATGAGAATAGGAAAGCAAAGGCACTAAATGATAAAGAATATATCTCATAAATAATATATGGTTGGGTATTTGGCAGGAGGTAAAAATGTTATATCGAAGCACAAGAGGAAGCTGCAGAAGTGTGAGTGCAGCTGAAGCTATAAAGAGAGGTATTGCAGCAGATGGAGGTCTGTTTGTACCTGAAACGACAGTTCAGTTTGATCTTGAACAAATAGCTCTCATGAGTGAAATGAGTTATCAGGAAAGAGCAGTTAAAATACTCGAAGGTTATTTGGACGATTATACTGCCGAAGAACTTTTGGAGTGTGTAAACAAGGCTTATACTGCTGAAAAATTTGAAACCGATGATATTGCTCCTTTGCATAAGCTTTATGATTCGGTAAATATACTGGAACTGTGGCATGGGCCTACAAGTGCATTCAAAGATATGGCTCTGCAGATACTTCCGCATTTCCTTGTTAAAGCACTTAAAAAAACAGGGGAAAAGGAACAAATAGTTATTTTGGTAGCTACATCAGGAGATACTGGAAAAGCAGCTCTTGAAGGATTTAAGGATGTAAATGGTACAAAAATTATAGTATTTTTCCCAAGCGAAGGCGTTAGCCAGGTACAGAAAATGCAGATGATAACCCAGGAGGGCGGAAATGTACATGCTATAGCTGTAAATGGCAATTTTGATGATGCTCAGAATGGTGTTAAAAGAATATTTGGAGATGAAGATGTATCGGTATTAATGGAAGAAAACGGATACAAGTTTTCTTCAGCAAACTCCATAAACTGGGGGAGACTGGTTCCTCAAATCGTTTATTATTTTTCGGCATATGCTGATATGATAAAAAACGGTGAAATCACAGCAGGTGAAAAGATAAACTTTGTTGTTCCTACAGGTAATTTTGGTAATATTCTGGCCGCATATTATGCAATGCAGATGGGCTTGCCTATTAACAAGCTGATTTGTGCTTCAAATGACAATAATGTGCTGACAGACTTTATTAATACAGGCGAATACAATAAAAACAGAGATTTCAAAAAGACTTTATCTCCATCAATGGATATTCTTATATCAAGCAATCTGGAACGACTTTTATACCTGATAACAGGTGATAATGCCGAAAAGGTTTGCGAGTGGATGAACAAGCTTAAAAATGAGGGTTCATATAGTGTCGATCAGGATACCAAAAAGAAAATCCAGAATATTTTCTGGGCAGGTTATTCAAATGACAGTGATACTTTAAAAACAATTGAAAGTGTTTACCAGGAGACAGGATATGTAGTTGACACACATACTGCGGTTGCAGTGGACGTATATGACAAATATGTTATCTCCACAAGTGATGTTACAAAAGCTGTTATTGTTTCTACAGCAAGTCCGTTCAAGTTTAATGAGAGCGTTGTAAAAGCTATAGCAGGTGAAGATGTTATTAATGGAAAGACTGAGTTTGAATTGCTGTCTGTACTGTCTGAAAAGTCAGGACTTAGAATTCCTGATCCATTAAAGGAACTGGATAAAAAATCTATTCTTCACAAAGAATTTTGCGAACCGATAAATATGATCGAAAAGGTTAAGGAAGCATTAAATATTCAGGAAAATATCAAGACAGAAAAATAAATATAAATATGAAAAAAGGCACTGATCTTATATGATTAGTGCTTTTTTAGTTGCATTAAAAGAAAAAATATGCTAATATTACACCAAGGAAACACAATTGTACGTATCACACGGACAGGAGAAAATATGAAACAAGAATCTATATTTTTTTTAGTTGATTCATTTGTTTTGCCTGACATATTTGAAAAGGTTATAGAAGTCAAAAAGATTTTAAGTCTTGGTAAAATAAAAACTGTTAACGATGCCGTTAAGGAAGTAGGAATAAGCAGAAGTGCCTACTACAAATACAAAGATTATGTTTTCCCTTTTAATGAGACATCAAGGGGTAAGGTCATAACGTTATTTTTCGTTGTAGAAGACTTTTCGGGCATTCTATCGAGTATTATAAATAAAATTGCTTCAGCCAGTGCAAATATATTGACAATAAATCAGAACATACCTATAAATGGTTTGGCAGATGTGACAATTTCTATTGAAACTATGAATATGAAAATAGATATTCAAAATCTTTTAACAGAGATTAGCAAGGTTGAGGGTGTCAGAAAAAGTGAAATATTAGCTAGGTAATGTAACAACATGTAATTTATTGCAGGAGGGTTTTTATGGTTAATGTAGCTATTCTAGGTTACGGAGTTGTTGGCTCCGGTGTTGCAGAGGTTATTAAGAAAAATAGTGAAAGCATAAGACAGCGTG
>JAEZIU010000032.1 GCA_023436485.1 Bacillota bacterium
GTCCAACGTGTATAAGTCAGCAAAATACTCAGCAAAAATCACATATGATTTTACCACTGACTTAAAAGTAAACAAAACAGCATATCTGAATCTTCCAAATGGAGGCTATACATTGGAATCTTCCACCTCCAAGCTCGGTATGTGGGTTTACAGTTCAGCCAAAAAACCAATTTGGATAGGGGCTACTGTTCACGATTCTAAAGGAAACTACAGTAGTGAGTACTTCACAAAAGGAATAACCTGGACAGGTTGGAAGTACCTTGAAGTATCGCTGGATGATTTGAACACGCCTAAAAAAGTAACAAACGTGTTTGCAGTTCAGCCTAAAAATGGAAAGTCTTCAGGAACGGTTTATTTTGATAATCTTACAATGACGTACACAGGCTATCCTGCTGTTGATATGACCAAGGTTCCAAAAACAACCGTGCCAAAGGATGAAAATTATAAAGAAAGTTCTGTTTCAGGTACTGACTCAATGGCATTTTCAGTATTTGGCCAATCATCTGCTTATTCATCATCCAACAAGACACAGCTTGACATGCTTAACAAACTTGCAGGCCGTGTAAGCAGCTCTGTTGATGCCTCTGTACTGGTGGGCTCAAATGACGGTCTTACACGAAGCAGTATAAAGGTTCCTCAATTGAGTACTACGGCAAGTTATAAGTCTTTGGATATGAACGGCAATAGACTTATTCAACTGAATACTGCCAAAGGCGGCTTACGTTTAACAAACACAAATGAATGGTTATGGTTTATTAAACAACTCAATTCCTTTAACGGTAAAAATGTATTTGTATTTCTTAAGGAAGATCCTATGAAATTCAAGGACACCAAAGAAGGACAGCTTTTAAAAGACACACTTTCAGATTTTAAAAAGAAAACCGGAAAGAATGTGTGGGTATTCTATAAAGGAAATTCAAATTCAAGTTATATGGACAAAGGTGTTAAATATGTGGTCACAGCCGGCTTTGATTCCTATGGTTTCAGCGACAGCAACAAAAGTGCTGCAAAGTATGCCGTTATAAAAATTAAGGGAACAGCTGTAACCTACCAGTTTAAATCTTTTAATTAACACATAAAAAAACCGGAAGTAACAAAAGCTAAAATGCTTTTAATGTTTCCGGTTTTTTATTTTCTCTTTTTTATTAACACATTATTTATTGAGGAAGCTGCTCCATTTTATGTTTAAGAAAAGCCGTAAAATCATCCTTTAATTCTTGTCTTTTTAGAGCAAATTCCACCGTAGCCTTTAGGAATCCTATTCTGTCTCCAACATCATATCTGTCACCTTCAAAATCAAAGGCATACATTGCTTCCTGCTCCATCAGCTGCTGCAATGCATCTGTTAGCCAGATTTCACCATTTTTACCCGGTGTAGCAGTTTGCAGGAATTCAAAAATTCTGGGAGAAATAATATATCTGCCCAGTATAGCAATATTTGATGGTGCCTGCTCTACCTCAGGTTTCTCAACCAAGCCTCTTACCTTATAAACTCTTTCATCTATCTGCGTTCCCCCAATGACACCGTATTTTGTCACATCTTGAAGGGGTACTTTTTGAACTCCCAGAATAGTAGTCTGGTATTCGTTATATACATCCATCAACTGCTTAATACACGGTACCTGAGAATCCACTATATCATCACCCAGCATGACAGCAAAAGGTTCATTGCCGATAAATGATTTTGCACAATAAATAGCATGTCCGAGGCCTTTTGCCTCCTTCTGTCTTATATAGTGGATATTTGCAATATTTGATATTTCCTGTACAACATTTAACAAATCTTGTTTTCCTTTTCTATGAAGCTCTTCTTCCAATTCGTAAGATTTATCAAAATGGTCTTCAATTGCTCTTTTGTTTCTTCCGGAGATAATCAGTATATCTTCAATCCCCGCAGCAACCGCTTCTTCAACAATATATTGTATAGTAGGTTTATCGACTATAGGTATCATTTCCTTAGGCTGTGCCTTGGTTGCAGGTAAAAATCTTGTTCCAAGACCGGCAGCAGGTATTATCGCCTTTCGTACTTTCATAGATTTCCTCCGTATGTACTTTATTCAAATATATTTTACCACATACTTCAATTTTATCGCAACAAATGTTCCCATTAATGTCCTTTTAATCCAATAGATTGATTATCCTTTTATTTTATGTTACAATTTTAACATAGCTATGATTTAAAACTTCATAATATCTTCAGGGCAGGGTGTGAGTCCCTACCGGCGGTAATGTACTATTTTGTATTAGCCCGCGAGCGTTTTGCAGACATGGTGTGATTCCATGGCCGACAGTACAGTCTGGATGAAAGAAGAACAATAAGCAACATTAATTTGTTATTTGGTTAAGCTCTGTGGATTATTATTCGCAGGGCTTTTTAATTTACTTTTAACTACATTACCATGAGGGGGCAAATCTCAATGAATAGCAGTAGAATTAGAAAAATGACAACAATGGGTGTGTTGGTGGCAATTTCGGTAATACTTATAATCTCTCCGCTAAAATTCCCTTTTCCCGCTGCACCGTTCCTTGTGTATGACGCGGCAGACGTAGCCATTATTATAGGCGGGTTTATTTTTGGGCCTGTTGAAGGCATTATTCTTACAGTTGTAACAGCTCTTGTTCAGACTCTGGCAGTCAGCACAGGAGGCGGATGGATAGGCTGTGTTATGCATATTGTTGCTACGTCAGCCCTAGTAAGTACCGCTTCAATAGTTTATTTAAGGAAAAAAACTCTCAAAAGCGCTGTCATAGGGTTAATTCTGGGAAGTCTTGCAATGACTGCACTTATGATACCTATGAACATGATATTTTATCCTTTGTTTGCGGAAACTCCTGTTGATGCCGTAATAAAAATGATTGTTCCGGCTCTGCTTCCTTTTAATTTAATGAAGGCAGGTCTTAACTCAGCTATAGCCCTATTGCTGTACAAATCTGCCGGCAGACTATTATCCCAAATAGCCCGGAAATAAGGCTTCCCTGGGACTATCACTCCAAAAAGCGGGAAATGATTGCAATTATTTTATATAGCTAATATGATGTATGTTATCAAAATTAAAAAATATTAGGAATTACATATTTACATTAAAATAATTAGCACGTATTATAATATATAACATCATATATGTGACAGTGTCACATAGGCATCATATGCCAATTAATTTTAATTTTGCTAATGCAATAATTGCGGGGTGATATTGGTATGGAATTTTGTAATAAATGTGGCTCTTTGAAGCTTAACGGGAATTGCACAAACAAAAAATGTGAGCAACATGTTAAATCTATGGTAGAGTTGGCTACAACTCAGCAAATTGAGTACATCAAAGAGTTAGCAGAGCAGTTAAATGAGGATGTCAGTGATATGAACTTTGAAACCACGACAAAAACCGATGCTTCATTTCTTATTGATGACTATCTGGAACGTTTGGATGACAATGATAAGAAATTTATCGTGCAAGATGATATTCTTGATGATGAAGAAACTGATGAAGAAGAACTATAAAGTTATATTATATTTTAAAAAGCGAGGTAAAAATCCTCGCTTTTTATTTTTTCAACAAAATACCCTAAAACCTGTTGATAACTTCTGAATTACTTGTTAATTGCAACATGTGGATATGTGGGACTGTTTACAAAAAACTGTGAATAATTATGTAACCTCATGTAAACCAAGCTTTTCAAGCGTTTTTAACATGCTTTCTAATATTCCTATATATATGTGGATAATGTGCATAAGTCTGTGTATAAATTAAAATTGATAGTTCACATACGTGTGGAAAAGTGGGTTAATTTAAATATTTTAAACTAAACCCGTACTGAAAAAGAGCATCATATTCTTCATTATTATCCAATTTTTCAATCGTTATGGGAAGTTGTTCAACTGATTTAGGCCAGCTCACAGGCAACCGACCTTTGAAATTACAGTTATCTCCGTAAATGACCGATGCAACAGCTCGCCCTTCCGTACCGGGTAACCATGCCTCAACCATGGCATCCCATTTACTCATCTCATTTGTGATTATTCTCGGCCTTCCTGATACGAGAATTACAACTACGGGTTTCTTTGATTCATATGCAATTTTTAATGTTTGAGCATTCTCACTAAAAGCCATCCCCTCGCTTAATCCAAGGATTTTTTCATCTCCCTTTCCCTCAGCATAGGGAGTTTCCCCCAAAACTGCTACAACAATATCTGCGTCCTTTAGTTTTCCAGGATCGGTGATTATTAGACCTCTTCCTTCATCTGCAATTTCCTTAAATCCATCAAGAATAGTTGTACCACTCATCCATCTTTGCTTCCCGTCGTCCAATCCCCCCTGCCATGTCTTTGTCCAACCGCCGCATTGTACGCCTATATTATCTGACGCAGGTCCAATGACTGCAACTTTGGCTGAATTTTTGAGAGGAAGTATATTTTTTTTATTTTTCAGAAGAACCAAGGATTCCTTGACAGCCTGTTCTGCAATTTGAATATTGGAATTCTGCCTTATATCATAATCCTTATTGGTCTTATCGCCTTTTTCGTCAAATTTGTCCGACTCCATCTTTAATCTTAATATCCTGGAAACGGCTTCATCTATCCTATCCATATTTATATCTTGTCGCTTCTCACTTGCTGCCTCCAGTAAACATTTATAGGACTCTTTCCACTGTTTTCCTTCCATTAGTACATCTATTCCTGCATTAACTGCATTTACTACTTTTATATAAAAACTGTTGCCCTCCAGACATTCGACACCCTCATAGTCACTGATTACTACTCCCTGAAAGCCAATATCCTGCTTAAGTTTATATTCTATGAGATCTCTTTCAGAATGGTTTTTTCGTCCCTTTACACTACTGTATGATACCATAATTGTTTTAACACCCGCTTTTACTACATCCTTATAAACAGATATGTACTTATCCTTCAGTTCCTCTGTGCTGATATTAGTATTTCCACGGTCAAGCAGTCCATTCATGCCTGAGCCAAACTCAACTGCTCCGTCTGCCACGTAGTGCTTTGCACATGCGATTATCCCCTTTTCCTGAAGAGCAGTTATAAAAGGAGTTGACATCATAGTCACAAGATCCGAGGTCTCACTGAAACACTCATAATCCCTTCCCCATCTTATATCGTTGCTTACTGCAACACACGGAGAAAATGTCCAATCAACACCTATTGAGTTTAATTCGTCTGCCACGGCTGCTCCGATTTCACTTACAAGTTTTCCGTTTCGAGTAGCCCCCAAGGCAATATTGTGAGGATATATAACTGTATCCTTCATATTGTTGTTACCATGGACGGCATCTAAAGCAAATAAGAGTGGTATTGACAACCTAGATTCTTTTGCTGCATTTTTATATGTCCTTATCATTGCCCTCCAACCATCCGGGTTATTTTTCTTTGGAGCTGAACCCCCTTGGGCAAACACAGACCCTATTGAGTAGGTTTTTACATCCTGGGCGGTAATATAGTCCTTTTCCGCCATAATCATCTGACCTACCTTTTCCTTCAGTGTCATCTTGCTGACGTATGCAGCTACATTTTCCTTGATTGATTTTTCTTTGTTGTATATTATTGTTGATACTCCCGATTTATTTCCGCTAACCGTGGAAATATGTGAGCTACTTGAAATCTTTTGAGTGTTTACTGCAGTATTACTGCAGCAACATAGTGAAATTATTAATAAAGCGGTCAGAAGTAGTCCTTCCAGTCTTTTAAAGTTCAATTAATCCACCCCAATGTTTGGCATATATTACTATAATATTAAAATAATTGTAATATATCAACATTAATCTAATTATATCTTAATATAGTTAGTAGTATTGAATAAATTAATATAATCCGGAGGTTTTCAATGAGAAGATTAATACCCTTTATTACCTTAATACTTATTATATGCCTTACCTTGGCATCTTCAGCTTCTACTGAAGCACTTCCTTCTGAGAATAACCATATAAGCATGTGGAAAGTAACAAATCAAAATGATGCCTCGGAAAGAAATATTACATACCTTCTGGGATCATTATCAATTACAGACAAAAGCATATTCCCTTTAAATTCACAGATTGAAAAGATGTACAATGAATGTTCTAAAATTATAGTAGAAACGGACATGACAAAAACTACGCAGGATCAAACCGTAACAGCCCTATTAAAGTATGGGCTTTTATCAAAAACAACCCTAGATAAAGTGATAACAAAGGATCAGTATACCAAAGCAGACAACCTTATAAAAAAGTATACTCAAGACAAGAAATCACTTTCTGCTTACAAAAATTTTATGCCCTGGGTAATCGAAAGCCTTATTTCCAATCTTGCATTTAGTAATTCACAAAACTTTTTACAGAACCCTATTCCTTCCTATTTCATAAAGAAAGCGAAAAAAGACGGAAAGTCAATAGTTGAAATTGAATCTCCCGATTTACAGCTAAGCAGACTCAACTCAATGTCATACTCTCTTCAAGGTACAATACTTGAGAATACCATTAAAGTTATAGAAAAGGAGTCTGAGACTGTAAAAAACGCAACTGCGATATGGAAAGACGGTGACATGGAAGGCCTGAATAAGCTATATTCATTTGATAAGGCCTCTCAAACAACGCTAACCCAAAAAACCTATGAATGTATTACAAAATATTTGAAATCCGGTGGTAAATATTTTGCGGTAGCAGATATTTCAAGGCTGACCGGAAAGAGCGGTATTATTAATATGCTCAAGGAAAAGGGCTACAAAGTAGAACAGTTATAGTATTAAAAATGGGGCTTGCATCACATTATTCCCATCTGCGTCCTATCTCGTTGGCAATACCTAAACAATCACATATTTTCATAACCTGGTGATAAATGATATCATCAAGGGTTTGGGGGTTATTATAAAAAGCCGGCATTGGCGGTATTATTTTTACCCCTAGCTTTGATAGCTTGAGCATATTCTCAAGGTGTATGGAGTTAAGAGGTGTTTCCCTTGGGCAAAGGATGAGCTTTCTTGATTCTTTTAGAGCAACATCAGCGGCTCTGGATATAAGAGTGTCACATATGCCGTTTGAAATACAAGCCAGTGTCTTCATACTACAAGGAACAATTACTGTTGCATCGGTTAAATAAGAGCCGCTGGATATCCTCGCTTCCAGGCTGTCATTATCATATGTGAAATTTGCAAGTCCCATCACCTGTCCAATACTATAGTCCGTTTCGAGGCCTATATTCATAACAGCATATCTGCTGACTACAAGGTGAGTTGTTACCTGAGGTACACTCTTGAGTGCTTCAAGGAGTCTGATCCCATATATGACTCCTGAGGCCCCGGAAATCCCTACAACTATATTTATATAAACCACCTGCCTTTGTCCGTTAATAATTATTTTTCTAATGTTTTGAATTGTTGACATTTATTTTAAGTTTTATGATATTATTATCTCTGAATTTGGTTTTCGGAGGTGCATTAAATGAATTTTGGTCATTTTAATCCAGTTAACAAGGAGTATGTTATTACCCGCCCGGATACTCCTGCCCCCTGGTGTAACTATCTGGGGTCTGTAGACTATGGTGCAATTATATCCAACAATGCAACAGGCTATAGCTTTGTAAAATCCGGTGCAGCCGGGAGAATAATACGTTTCAGATTAAATTCTATGTCTAACGATCAACCCGGAAGATTTATTTATATACGGGATAATGAAGACGGGGATTACTGGTCCGGCTCGTGGCAGCCGGTTTGTAAATCAATTGACAGCTATAAAAGCGAGTGCAGACACGGAACTGCCTACACTATTATTTCATCCTCCTACAAGGATATAGAAACTCGTACCCTTTATTATGTTCCCCTTGATAAAAATTATGAAGTTTGGAATTTCAGAATAAAGAATAATGGCGTAAACAAAAGACAATTATCCATTTATGGTATGGCGGAATTCACAAACCATGACCACTATGAAAATGACACTGTGAATCTTCAGTATTCGCAATTTATAAGTAAAACATATTTTAAAGATAATCACATACTGCAGGTAATTAATGAAAACGGAAGCGAGGCATCAGCAGATGTTGAAGGAACTTCCAATAAAAAGGGTGACCCCATATACAGATTTTTGGGTCTGGCAGGTCAGTCAGTTTCTGCTTTCGACGGCGAAAGAGATAGGTTTATAGGTAACTACAGAAACTATGGAAATCCTGTTGCCGTAGAATCAGGGAAATGTTCCAACACTGTTGCCTACAACGGAAATTCCTTTGGGGCTCTCCAGACAGATATAGTTTTAAATCCCGGTGAGGAGAAAGAAATGACTTTCCTCCTTGGAGCAGGAAATGAAGACTTTGCAAGAAATATTATTTCAAAATATGATGCTGTTGAAAAGACAAATAAGTGCTCTTGTGAAGATGCTTTCGACTTCAGTGAAGTTGTACTAAATGAGCTTACACTACTGAAAACTTTCTGGCACTCAAAATTAGGCAACCTTCAGGTGGAAACCCCTGACGATAATTTTAATAATATGGCAAATGTCTGGAATGCATACCAGTGCTTTATTACATTTTTCTGGTCCAGAGCCGCCTCTTTCCAATACTGCGGACTGAGAAACGGGTTAGGCTACCGTGACACGGTACAGGACATACAGGGTATAATCCACTTGGATCACAATGCTGCAAGAGAAAGACTTTCGCTGATGCTTTCGGGACAGGTTTCCAACGGCGGTGGTCTGCCACTGGTTAAGTTTGACCATAAGCCGGGAAAGGAAACCACCCCTGATGAGTCACAATATGCAAAAGAAACGGGACAATCCTTCTACCGGGCAGATGATGCACTTTGGCTTTTCCCGACTGTTATTACATATATTAAAGAAAGCGGCGATTGGAACTTTATAGATGAAAAAATTCCTTATGCAGACAAGGGTGAAGCAACTGTTTATACCCATCTAAAACAGGCAATACAGTTTAACTTAGACAGACAGGGCAGCCATGGCTTGCCTGCCGGTTTATTTGCAGACTGGAACGATTGCTTAAGACTCGGTTCAAAAGGTGAATCTCTCTTCGTAGCATTCCAGCTGTACTATGCCCTTAAAATATTTGAAGAATTTGCAGTCAAAAAGGGTGCTTCGGATGATATAGCGTGGGCAAAAGACCGTATTGAAGAATTAAGTGGAAATATCCAAAAATCTGCATGGGAAGGGGATCAATATGTCCGAGGCTTCACTGAAGACGGATATATTATAGGATCAAAAAACAATTCCGAAGCAAGCCTGTGGCTTAATCCTCAGGTCTGGTCAGTTATAAGCGGTGCTGCTGAAGGAGAAAAGGCTAGTACCGTTCTTGATAAAGTATATGACAATCTGAATACTAAATATGGTGCAATGTTGTTTTACCCGGCTTTCAGAGAATACGGCCTTCCTGTGGCAAGAATGTCCCTTTTCAATGCCGGAACCAAGGAGAATGCCGGAATATTTTCACAGCCCCAAGGTTGGTTGATACTTGCTGAAACAGTTATAGGAAATGGCAACAGAGCCTACGAATATTTTAATGAAATAAATCCGGCTGCCATGAATGACAATGCCGAAAAAAGAAAACTGGAACCATATATCCACGGGCAGGCTACGGAAGGAATTGATACTCAAAATCACGGACGTTCACATGTTCACTGGCTAACAGGCACAGCTACAACAGTTATGGTTTCCATGGTATACGGAATTCTTGGATTGCAGCCTGAGTATGACGGTATAAAAATAAACCCATGTATCCCTTCAAGCTGGAAGAACTTTAAAATGACCAAGGTATTTAGAGATACCGTTATCAATATAACTATTGATAACAGTCAAGAAGTCGAAAAGGGCGTACAGTACGTTACCGTTAACGGAAAACATATTGATGGCTGCTATATCAGCATAGATGAACTTAATGATACTAATGAAATAGTAGTAGTAATGGGTAAATAAATAAAGCAGGGTTGTTGCAAACCTGTACTCCTGTATAAAATTATACTTGCGTACTGTTTTGCAACAACCCCCTTCTTATTACATAAACCTTTTTCTTGACGCTAAAGTTATAAAGTACATAGCCGCTGCAATGATAACTATCGTTGCCCCCGTTGCAGTATCGAAATAGTATGACAGGATGAGTCCCCCGATACCCGAAATAAATGAAATCAGCAAAGCAATGATATTGTACTGCCGAGCGTTTGTTGACACATTTCTGGCAGCAGCAGCAGGAAGAACCAAAAGTGAATTAATTATCAAAAGTCCAATCCACTGTATGCTGACTGTTACCACCACCGCAATAGCAGATGTAAAAGCCAGTTCAACTGCTATTGTATTTATTCCGCGGCTTTTTGCCAGTGATTGATTCAGGCTTACCAAAAGTATTTTATTATAAAACATTAACCAAAATACAATTATTACAATGGCTATAATCAACAATAGTGCTATCTCTCCGGCACTTATACTTAAAATATCTCCCACCAGAACAGAAGAATATTTGCCACTGCCTTTTGAATACATTAGTACAACGCCTAGTGCAATTGCAGCAGAAGAAAATACCCCGATGACCGTATCTGTGGATGTCTTCGTTTTATTCTTAACAATCGTAATGAGAACAGCAAAAGCTATTGAGAAAGCTATTGCAGACCACATAGGCTGAAAAACACCTATTGCCGTACCTATTGCAATACCCGTAAACGCACCGTGACCCAATGCATCTGAGAAAAAAGCCATACGGTTGTTTACAATGATAGTTCCCAGAATACCGAATACCGGAGCAATCAGCAAAATGGCAAGAAAGGCATTTTTCATAAATTCATGCCCAACAATCCAACTGAACGGAAGCAAAATATCAAGTATTTTATATATTTGTTCCATTATTTCCCGCCTCCGTTCTCGTCTGTTTCATTTCCCAAAATACCGGTCAGGCCGAAGGTTTCATGCATTCGTTTATCCGTGTAAACTTCTTCCGGCGTTCCATTGAGTATTACAGTCCTGTTTAACAAAACCACCCTGTCTGCATGTTTCCTTACCAAATCAAGATCATGGGATACAAGTATTATTGTCAAATCATATTCTTTCCTTATTTTAGACACAATCTCATAGAAAATTTCAAGGCCCTTCCTGTCAACTCCAGACACCGGCTCATCCAGAAGCAGTAGCTGTGGCATTGGCTCAAGTGCCAGTGCCAGCAGTACTCTTTGCAGCTCTCCACCGGACAAAGCTCCCAATCGTTTATCTATAAGTTTATCCGCCTGAACCCTGTCCAGACAATCTATAATCCTTTTGGTCAACTTTTTTGAAATGCCCTGCCAGGCAGGTTTTCTGCTCATACAAGATGCAAACAGGTTTTTTACGCTAAGAGGTGCAGTCGTATCAAATTGCAACTGTTGGGGAACGTAGCCCACAATAGGTCTCCCTGCAAACTGCCCGCTGGCCCCGGCAAACACAATATTGCCCTCATGTTTAATTTCTCCGAGTATAGTTTTAAGTAAAGTACTCTTTCCCGCACCATTAGGGCCTATAATCGCAGTCAACTCCCCGCAGTGCAAATGAAGGTTAACATTCTGTAATATTTGCGTTCTGCCTATTGTTACGGAGAAATTCTCTATTTTAGTACAGCAATATCCGCAGCAACCCAAGCTATTCTCACAATTTCCCCTGTGCTTCCCAATAAACTCTTCCATTATATTTCCTCGTATTCCAATTAAATTACAGTTAATTTCAGTATTAACTATTATACACCTTTCCCCTTGAAAAGATAATAATTTTAATAATATAAGGTATGATTCCGTATCCATATGCAAACACTTAGTTATATCTGTTAAAAATTTAAAGATTAATCTATAAATTTTTTCATTATATAGTTATAATTTTTTGTAATATATACTTATTTTTATATATTTTTGTGTTAATATGTTTAATGTAATAATTATATTGGGGAGGACTAATAATGAGCAAGATAGACACAGCTTCTATTAACACTATAAGGGTGTTGGCTGCAGAAGCAGTTCAAAAAGCATCTTCTGGACATCCGGGTTTGCCACTGGGTGCAGCACCTATAGCCTATACAGTTTGGGCAAAACATATGAAACATAATCCAAAAAACCCACAATGGCCAAATAGAGACAGATTCGTACTCTCAGCAGGTCATGGTTCAGCAATGCTTTATTCGATGCTGCATGTGTTCGGTTATGATGTTTCAATGGAAGATTTAAAAAACTTCAGACAATTTAACAGTAAAACTCCGGGACATCCTGAATACGGACATACACCGGGTGTTGAAATTACAACAGGACCTCTTGGTCAAGGTGTTGCCAATGCGGTTGGTATGGCAATGGCTGAAGAATTTATGGCTGCCAAATTCAACAAGGACGGCTACAAAATAATTGATAATTATACTTTTGCATTATCAGGAGACGGTTGTCTCATGGAAGGTGTTGCAAGCGAAGCGGCTTCACTTGCAGGTACCTTAAAACTGGGCAAGCTTATATTACTTTATGACAGCAACAAAATTACTATAGAAGGAAGTACAGACATAGCTTTCACTGAAGATGTTGCAAAACGTTTTGACGCATACGGTTGGCAGGTACTTAAAGTTGAAGACGGAAACAGTGTTGAAGAGATCAGTGCGGCAGTTGCCAAGGCAAAGGCTGATACAAGTGCACCTTCAATCATTATTATAAATACAAAAATCGGTTACGGCTCACCAAAAGCAGGAAGCTCTTCTGTCCATGGTGAACCTCTTGGAGAAGAAGGACTTGCAAAGACTAAGGAATTCTTGGGAATGTGCAAGGATGACTGCTTCAATGTAAATGAAGAAGTTTCAGCTCACATGAAAGGAATTATTGATTCCGGTATAAAAGCTGAAAGCGATTGGAACGAAATGTTCAAGAAATATGCTGCTGAATACCCGGGCCTCGCAAAGGAATGGGAAATGTGGCATAATGACAACTACGAAGAAATGCTGCTAAATGATGAGAATTTCTGGAAAGCTGAGCCTAAAGCAAATGCAACCAGAGCAATTTCAGGAAATCTCATAAATTATCTGGCACAAAGAATTCCGAACCTTGTTGGAGGTTCTGCTGACCTTGCACCATCAAATAAGACTGCTATGAAAGGTGTTGGAGACTTCTCAGCTGAAGATTACAGCGGCAGAAACCTTCACTTTGGAGTAAGAGAACACGGAATGGCAGCTATAGCAAATGCAATGGCTGTATACGGTGGCTTAAAGCTGTACTGTGCGACCTTCTTTGTATTCACTGATTACATGAAAGGTGCTATGAGATTGTCAGCACTTATGAAAACACCTGTAACCTATGTAATGACTCATGACAGTATCGGTGTTGGAGAAGACGGACCTACTCACCAACCAATCGAACAATTGGCATCAATAAGAAGTATACCAAACTTCATTGATTTCAGGCCTGCTGATGCAAATGAAACAGCTGCCGGTTGGTTTACAGCAGTAACAAATCCTTCTTCACCTACTTGCCTTGTATTAACAAGACAAAATCTTCCTGTTCTTGACATTGACGGAAAGGTAGCATTAAAGGGAGCATATACTCTGTTGAATTCAAAGAATGCAACTCCCGAAATCATTTTGATAGCTTGTGGCTCAGAAGTTCACATTACTCTTGAAGCCGGCAAACAACTGCAAGCAGAAGGTATTGATGCAAGAGTTGTAAGTATGCCTTCAATGGAACTCTTCGACAGACAGTCAGCTGAATACAAGGAAAGCGTACTTCCATCATCTGTTGCTAACAGAGTGGCTGTTGAAGCAGCTACTTCATTCGGATGGCATAAGTATGTCGGATTAAAGGGCGAAGTAATTTCAATAGATACCTTTGGTGCTTCCGGCCCTGCAGACCAGCTATTCAAGCACTTTGGCTTTACAACTGAAAATGTTGTTGCAAAGGCAAAAGCAGTTTTAGCTAAATAAATAATTCTAATCAAAATAAATAAAAAACAACCCGTGAAAATTACAAATTATTTTCACGGGTTGTTTTTTTATGATAAAAGTACTGAATATCGAAAAGTATTTATCAATATTTAATACTTTTTTATTGACAAACGATAATATTAGATGTATATTACATTTGGATAGCGGCAAAATAAATATATTAAATTAAAAAAGGTGTGGATTATTTATGGGTTATCAGATACTTGGAAAAAGAGGTTTAAGTCAGCTTATGGA
>JAEZIU010000047.1 GCA_023436485.1 Bacillota bacterium
AGAATATCCTCACTGTTAAGCTGTTCATTCCACTTGCTTATAAAATACTCCCTACTTTCCAATACTGCATTGAAAGCATTCACAAATGCCGTATGTAAAATCTCATCATCAATATGCCTATTCGTACATCCAATTTTTCCTTTTACCTTGTATTTACTACTACACCGCCAGATGCTTCTTTTCAGCCGTTCATCATTAGAGTTCCACACCTTTCTTCCATAGACTCCGCCACAGCAGCCGCAGATAATCCTGCCTGCAAATGGGTTAGTGTTCGTAATATAGTCCATCTTTTGAATGTTATATTTTTCAGCATAAGCTCTTCGTCTCTCCCTCTCAAGCTGCACTGCTTCCCACATTTCCTTGTCAATTATCGCAGGATGGCTTTCTTCCACATAATATTGTGGAACCTCCCCGTTGTTTACGACTCTTTTCTTTGACAGAAAGTCAACTGTATAGGTCTTTTGTAGCAAAGCATCCCCTTTATACTTCTCATTTGAGAGCATCTTTCGTATACTGCTTTCGTACCACTTCGCCAAGCCGTTCCAATTCGGTACGCCATCCTTCTCAAGCTCTTTGACTATCCTATTTGGGCCTTTTCCGTTCAGGTAATCAGTATATATCCTTTTAACGATTTTGGCTTGCTTCTCGTTTATGATAAGGTTTCCGTTTTCATCCTTGTCATAGCCCACGAATTTTTTATGGTTTACTGTTACTTTACCCTGTTCGAATCTTCTCCTGATTCCCCAGGTACTGTTCTCTGAAACAGATCTGGACTCATCCTGCGCTAAACTCGAAAGTATACTGAGGAGGACTTCTCCCTTGCTGTCTAGAGTATTGATATTTTCTTTTTCAAATAATACCCCGATACCTAATTCCTTCAGCGTCCTTACAAAATTTAAGCAATCAAGAGTATTCCTTGCAAATCTTGATATAGATTTAGTTATTATCATATCTATTTTTCCTGCCTTGCAGTCTTCGATCATTTTATTGAACTGTTCGCGCTTTTTAGTGTTTGTTCCTGATATCCCTTCATCTGCATATATCCCCGCCATTTCATAATCAGGGTGGTTGGTTATATAGGTCGTATAATAATTTACCTGGGCTTCGTAGCTTGAGAGTTGCTCGGCTTGGTCTGTTGAAACCCTGCAATATGCTGCCACTCTCTTTTGGTGTGTTTCTATGTTTTCATTATGCTGTGGTCTGTTTGCTCTTGCCGGAATAACTGTAATACTTCTTGCCATTTTTTATTGTCTCCTTTACAATTGTTTGTTCGTGTATATTAAGCATGCTTGCAGCCTCATCGTCTAATATTGTCCCCGGGCATGCAGATTTGCCGTTTTTTATATAATTGCTGCACTGCCATACTATTTTTCTGCAGTCTGCTTTGCTGTTCCAGATTCTGCGCCTTAATACTGCTCCACATTTACTGCAGTAAAGCATTCCAGTCAAGGGGTAACGGTTCTGGTATTTCATGTTGTCTTTGAAGTTTCCCTTTTCCCTGGCTCTTTTTACTATCTCTATTTGTACCTTATTCCATACTTCTTTTGGTATAATCGGAGAATGATTTTCTTCTACATAATAGCTATCCAGTTCACCCTTGTTCAGTACGGTACTTTTCTTTAGATGGTTAGGGATATAATATTTTTGAAGGAGTACATCACCCATATATTTTTCGTTTTTAAGTATTCCAAGGATTGTACTCTCGCACCACTTGCCTCCGGCCACTGTAGGTATATTATCTGCAGCAAGCTGTTTTGCAATTGTGAATGTACCCTTGCCCGACAAATATTCTGAATAAATCCTTTGTACTATTTTTGCCTCCTGCCGGTTTATCACCAGTTCGCCAAATTCATTCTTGTCATAGCCTAAGAACCTGTTTGTATTAATAATCATCTGTCCTGTTTCAAATTTCTTTCTGACTCTCCATTTTGTATTTTCACTTATGCTCCTGCTTTCTTCTTCTGCAAATGAAGAAAGGACAGAAAGCATAAACTCTCCGTCCTTTGATAATGTAGATATATTCTCTTTTTCAAATATAACCTCAATGCCTAATTCTTTTAGTTCTCTGACTATTTTAAGTACTATAGCCGTGTTTCTTGCAAATCTTGATATTGATTTAGTAATTATCAGGTCTATTTTTCTTTCCCTGCATAACCCTAGCATTTTCTGAAATTCTGGTCTGTTCTCTGTGGTTCCGCTGATGCCCTTATCTGCAAAAATATCGACTAATTCATATTGGGGATTGGATGATATAAGATTTCCGTAATATGTAATCTGATTTTCTAAGGACTCGCACTGCTCGTAATTATCTGTGGATACTCTTGCATATGCACAGACCCGTTTTTTCCTGCTGATATTTTCCAGCGTAGGTTCTAATATTTTTACCCGCATCTATTACTCCTTTTCATTTGAAATATTGATAAAAAGGAAATTAAAAAAGACGCACTGCAGGATTGATTAAAACCCTACACTGCGCCTGTGTGTTTATTGTAAAAATATATAGAACAGGATATAATAGTCACAAGGTCGCTGTGGCAGCTTTACGCTGTCGGTGTTAGGTAGTAGTGATACCTGCATTGGCTTTCGGGTGTTGGTAGCACCCAAAAGACATGGCGATCTTATTTAATTTTCATACACATATTAGCTCTGAAAGCCGTATTTAGCAAGTAATTCAGGTACTTTCGTGAAGCCTTCTACAGTATTTGTTTACATCCTGTTCTATTAATTTATACTGAAAATGGTTTATATATGATGCTGTCTCAGCTTCATTTTGATAATATATCTGCTGTCCTTTTTATGAGAGTAGCTACATATTCGCCATTAACAGACTTCCCTTTTACCGCATTTTCAGTCCAGTAGTCAGGTGAAGTTATTATCCCAAGCTTGTTAAGTATATTAATATCGTTCTCCAAACCTGTATTTACTTTTTGAAATGGTATATTAAAATATTTCAGGATACCCTTTGCTATAACTGTACCAATTACTTCTATATTATTGATAATCCAAACTGCATCTTCTTTGTTGTCATGGTAGGCTATTTCAATTAGTGCAGCAGGAGCTGCGGTGTATGCCAACTCATATAGTGGCTTTCCCTTTCCGTAATGGTTGCAGCCCTCCTTTACTCCCCTGTCCCTAGATGGTGTGTTAGGCTCTATTTCGGAATATACTGCTTTGGCAAGTTTTTCTCCGCTACCCCCAAATTTATGACAGTATACCTCACAACCTCTGCTGTTTCCCGAGTCTGCGTTTGAATGTATGGCAAAATGAATATCCGGCTTTTTGCTATTACTGTCTGCCACTACCTGAGCTAGTGTCATTTCGGGTTTGTTTCTGTATACGACAATTCCGTGCTGTTTCAGGACTCTTTCTGTTACATCCGCCACCTGATTCATTCTCTTTTCCTCAGTGCCATAATTGCCGACCCCGATATTCTTTTCCTGTGTTGATGGACTTAAATATATTGTTTTACTCATTTTTGTCCTCCTCATTTATTTGTTCCAAGGCCCTTTTTAATTTTTCAGG
This sequence comes from Bacillota bacterium, assembly GCA_023436485.1. Taxonomy (GTDB): domain Bacteria; phylum Bacillota; class Clostridia; order Acetivibrionales; family DSM-1351; genus Ruminiclostridium. Next base: position 3,523 of record JAEZIU010000047.1, read on the forward strand.
TATCGGCAGGCCAATTTTTCCTATGTTCTCAAAAATACTGATGCCTTCATTTGATATGTAGAAAAAAATAACGGCGGTGCGAACTGCACTACCGTTACCGATTATGTATACATCTATTATGTTCCCGATTCCCACCAGAATGAAAATCAATATCTTTTTGAATATCCCCCTGAACCCTATTTCACTAGAAAGCTTCTTTTCCAGTACTGCAACCATTATCCCAGTCAGATAATCGATTAACACAAATGCAAGCAATGCATACATAAATCCGTCTAAGCCTCCTAGGAACCAACCGACAAATACCCCTGTCGCTGTGAAGAGTGCCTGTATGGTTTGTATGGTCTCCTTCATGTTTTTCCTCCTATAAATTTAATTACGTTTACATATAAATGTTTATTAACTTGTCACTACTGTCTTTACATCCTTAAATGCCGATTTCAGCTTCCGGCTTAATGTGGGAAGGCTGTTTCCAAAAACGGCTTTAAGCTGGAAACCTCCGACTTCATATATTTCTGTTACCTCAGTAATCCTGCAGTCCATAACCACACCCCATTCCTTGTTCTGAACTGTTACTACATCTCCAACCTCCCAATCCTTCTGATATTCAAAGGGTCCCTTTACAAGAACTTCGGCCTGAAATGAATATAGTCTCTTTAGCTCAGATAGCCTTACATTTCCCCTTTCTGTTAAGTCCGTTGTGTTTTCAACATCTCTTGCATCGACAAAGGTTACATACCTGTCGATACCAGTTTCAGCTGCACCCAGCATAACGATTTCCCTGTCTGCTCCTTCTCCTCTGCCTCCAACTACTGCATAGTTTGCATACCCTACTATACTCTCCACGTACTCCTGAGACTTTACATTTTCAAACTCCGGAGAAAAGATTACCGGAGGATTATTCTGCTGGTTTACCGAGCAGTCTTTGCCCTCAATTATGTCAAAGACCCACTTCTTTGAACTAAAATCCAAATATATCTGCCATCCCAGACCTGAGAACTGGCTTATCTGCTCTAGTTCCTCAGCCAGATTTTCATATCTGCTCTGCCATTTTACAGACTGTCCCCGGTTCAGGCTTGGAGCTATTATCAGGTTGGGAAAGGCCATTTCCGGTATATCAATACAATTCCTTTGGACATAGCTTTTCATGACTGCTTCAGCCGAGGCTTCCCGGATATCATATGCCTGTCCGGTCGGTGGGATAGTGATTCTCTGCTGCAATATTCCCCCAAGGGTACAACCCTTGAAGGTCACTATTTCTTCTCCACGCTCATTTGTCTTGATTTCCTTGTGCCGAATGATGCCCGCTTTATTTACGTCCTGTCCAAGTATGATTAATGTATTAATTTCAATATTGCTTGCACCTCTCGCCTTCCTATTAAGTACAAGCTCAAATTCCCCATAGGAATGGTATCTCCGGCAAAAAGAAAGGGAAAGATAGCTGTCTATCTCCCCCAATGGCTCAAGTGCTGGTGTTAAGATTCGTATTGGTTTCATTTTTCTACCTGCTCTATTTAATTTTTATTTTGCAAAATAAAAAGAACTCTTGAAATAAGTTCTTATTAGTAAATCTATTTATTTCTTTTTTTATGATGTACCATTCTATGCTTTGGTTTTTTAAATGCTTTTATTCCACAGACTAAACATACGGCAGACAAAAACCCGCAAAATAGTAAGCATAAAATAAATGCGAAATATAATACTACAGGAGATACATTGTCAAATTCCATTTTATCTGTAAAAATTCCATATACACCTGCTACAAAAATAACTAAGAATAATATTCCACTTAGTAAGTAGATACGGGAAGGCTTTGCATTCCCATTTGGAGTAATAAACTGCATAAGTAACCCCTTTTCAATTCTAGTTGATGCTTCTTATATACTATTTTATCACTAATTACAAAAATGGAAGAATATATTTAGTTTTAATATTGCCGGCTTTTGTCAATTTTGTCTTGTTTTTCGTATCCTATCCTAACTTGTTACTAATAGTATTTAAGATATCTTCCTTTTCCTCCGCAGTTAATGCTTTGTAATCTTCTATAATAAGTTCCACTGGGTTTTCCTCTGATATTATTCTGGACTGTATTGCATTTACAAATATATTCTTTTTCCAGATTGGCATCATATAGCACCTCCGATTATTGCAGCCATTGCAATGTTCAAGTCATTTATCTGCTGTTTTAATTTTTCAATCTCAGTTTGGTCAGCCACTAATTGCTCTCCATCCCTATAAAAATGCCCGTCCTTGTAGGAATCTCCTATAGCGACGGGTATGGTACCACAAATTATTGCACCATTAGCATATGCAAAGCTCTGATCTGCTATTATTATATTTTCCACCGTAGTTCCGTCTTGTGCTAGAACAACACATCTTAAAGCTTCTATAGTAAAACCTCCTTTAAATTATGTTGGGTATCCCCATCTGACAATTACTATGCCAGAACCACCAGTACCTCCAGTACCTCTGGAACTGGCACAGCCACCACCGCCACCACCTCCTCCATAGCCGCCACCGCCTGGACCACCAGGTGAACCTACGGTGCCTGAACCGTTAGTGCCAGCACTACCTGATCCTTCGATAAAGGATGAAGCTCCAGGATCACCGGAATTACTACCTGTGGAGCCAGTCCCACCAGCACCTCCAGCACCACCACCCGCATGGACTCTACCCCAAAAATCCGTTGTTGGTGTCCCTTGTCCAGTACCATTAGATCCTGCACCAGAGCTACCGCCACTAGAATAGGAGGCTGGAGTTCCATTACCCCCATTGGAACCTGCAACACCACCCCAAGAGAAGTAGCTACTGGTACAATACATTCCTCCTCCGCCAGCACTTCCTCCGTTACCGCCATTACTGGAAGTTGCACCATAACCACCCGTGGCAGAAGTTAAATTAGGATAAGTACTGTTACCTCCATTGATGCCTGCTGAACCGCCTGAAGCGACGTATATAGTGGAGATTCCAGGAGGAGCTACGTTGTAGTACGTTTTGGTATATCCACCACCTCCGCCACCTCCTCCAACGTAGGTACTTCCACTACTACTGCCACCTCCACCGCCACCTACTAGGAATACATCAATCTTAGATGGTAATCTATCTATGAAGGTTAATTTACCAGAGGTATAACATTCTATATAACCTCTGGTAGGGCCTTCTGACACTATCTTACAGGAACCTGTATATTCAACTTTTACGGGAGTGCCCTGTCCTTTATCACTTTTTGGCCTTACGAAACTTTCCCCAAAGCTTCTCCCCATTAATAATCGCCTCCCACAAAGGTAACAGAGTAACCTGAAGCAACTGTCGTACCTAAGGATATATATATTTTTTCTCCACTTTTTAAAGCAGGAGGCAATACTCCATTACCGTCGTTGGCATAATTTATTGGTAATAGTACCGTGTCCACTCCTGTGATGGCAGCTGTCTGAGCCGTTGAAGCTGCTAATGCTACCTCATGGATTAGTTTAAAATTTACCTCCGCTGTGCCTTGTCCATCATTCCAATAAATTCTTAATACTGAAGCAACATTAGTTCCAAGGGCTCTTATCTTAATAGCATCCACTCTTGTACCATTAGTACCGGCAGTAGCTAAAACCATCCCATTTGTTACAGGAGCTTTTATATTGGTGTCAGCAGTAAGTATATAGACACCTGATATATTAGGCCTTACAGGATAAATTGGTATTGTGTTTGCTGGCATATTATAATGCACCTCCAATATTTTTATATGCATTTAAAATTGCTGATACATTCGGCATATCCCACAAATGTGCCTCAAATTCTGTTTTGGTTACAAGATTACTTATATCCTTTATTTGTTCAAACCACCTTTTCCACTCTCTGTAGAAATCACCCTCCGGCTCTGAGGTTTTGCTGTTCATCCATGCTTCAAACCTGCTATATATTTCTGTTGTATTAACCTGGTCAAATAAATGTGTAACAAGTCCGCAAACAGTATTGTCCAGCCTTTCATCCGTGATTTGATAATCCTCGATATAGCTCTTTCCTGCAACAATTCTTACCTGAGCTAGGGATATTTCATAAATGTTATCGTTTCTTGTTAATTCCATTGGAGTTGGGTTCGCGGAAGGAATTCCTTTTAGGATAAAGGCTTTTATATATCTGTTTTCCAGAGTTTTATCAAGGCGTATAATTACTCGGTCAATTCTGTCCAAAGAGGGGTCTGCCATATAATGCTCCAGATATAAATTATCTGTGTCAAGCTTGTACATGTATCCTTCAATCCAGGCACACCCGGGTTTTATGTATACTTTCATATTTACTTTATCTGTTCCAACCTTAAGGATTTCCCCGCCGTTGAAAATACCGTTTCTTATAAACTGCCTGAAATACTCCGCAAATTCATCGGCAGTGTAATACCTTTCATCACTTCCATCTATACTATCAAAAAATTTATAGCTTTCTGCCACCTGTCAACCTCCCGTCATAAGCCAATATATCGGTTCTTCCACTTTATCTGCACCTTGGTATTGATACTGTCATTGTTGCTGTTATAGCTCACTATGTTCTCCCCGGGAACGAGCTGCCAAAAGGTGCTGTTTAAATCAATGTAGTGAAAGGCATTATTCCCGTTGATTAAAACATGCTTTTCTCCAAATGCTGTAGAAATACTGAGTACATCATTTTCCTCAAGCCCACGATTGATCCTTATATATTCTCCTGTCGTTTCATTTGTCACTCTTGGATTGACAGCCGGACCCTTTATTTCAATATTGACCGGGGCAGAAACATCACCGGAATTGATTGCCTTTCTCTGAAACCCTCTGCTAGAGAAGGCGGTGGGAAAAGTAGTCTTAAACTTTAAGCCCCCAACTATATATGAAAGCTCTTTGCCTTCATAAAATGTATCAAGCCAAAAGGGTTGATGACATAGTAAACTTATTAGAAACTTCTGATACCCCATACCCCTACTGCCCAGCTTGCCCGGAAAGGCAGGAGTAGACAGAACTATTCCCTTTATCTCCTTTACATTGCTTCTGTTTATATATGTAATTGTGACTTCTCCAAGTTTCGGATTTAGTACCTCCTGCATTTTCCTTCTGGCATTTAATAATTGGTCAGAGTTGCTTCTGGTTAATATGGTACCTTCAATTGTCAACTCCCTTTCCTCCAGGGTATTTCCGATATAGCCGGAACCGTCCTGTCCAGGTGACTTCTGACTTTCAATTGTAACCTTGACCTCCGCTGCACCATCCAGAGTTTCAAGGAAATATGGTGCCTTACTGCCAAGAGTAATGCTTTCTCCTCTTTGATTTGAGATTATCAGTTTCTGCAAGACACACCTCCTACCATTCAAGGGCCATCTGTCTTGAAGTATTCTTAATTTGCCTTGCTATTTCCGAGGGAGTCAGCGGAGTGGGACTGTTTATTGTAATGTTCTGAATTATGCCATTACCATAAGGCAACATATTATTACTCCCGACCGGAACAAACACATTTTCATTTAAACCAGTATTTGTTCCGCTGATGGAAGCTAATATATCCGATTTGCTGATACTAAAATCAGTAGGTATTGCCTTTTTCATGTCCCTTTCAATATCAGCCATGGTTCTCACAAAGCCTATCCCCAGGCCCTTACTCATATTGGCACCGATATCAGCAAAAACCGTTGAAGGTGAATGTATGCCCAACAAGCCCTTTACATTGCCTACAATTCCTCCGACAAAACCGCTGATCTTATCCTGTATCCAACCTGACATCCCGGTAATACCTTCCCACAGCCCCTTTACTATGTTTTTACCTATCTCAACAATTGACACAACGGCTTGTCCGATACCCACCAAAATTGCAGTTACTATCTGCGGGAGCTGTGCAACTAGTAAAGGTACTGCCTTAACAAGGCCCATGGAAAGCACGTATGTGAAGTTCGAACCCACTTCAATTATCTTGGGAAGATTACTGGTTATAAAGCTGATAATCGAGGATATTATTTTAGGCAGTGCCTTTATCAGTGAAGGAAGTGAATCAATTAAACCCTTTGCCAGACCATCAATGATTTTAAAGGCCGCATCTAAGATCTTGTCCATGTTTTCTATAAGAGTTCCTACTATTAAAAGGATTGCATCCACAACAGAAGGTATAAGCTTGGGCAGTGCTTCTCCGATTCCATTTGCAAGAGTTATTACCATTTGTATTGCACCCTCAACCAAGGCAGGCAGATTTGCAATAATTCCATCTAGCAGTGCCATAACAAGCTTAAGTGATCCCTCTGTTATTGCTGGCAAAGATTCTATGAGTCCCTTGAGCAGGGTCATTACAATTGAAACAGCCGCATTGATTATAGCCGGAAGATTATTTAATATTGCACCTCCGATCGAGGTTACTATATCAAGCCCAAGTTGGATTAATTTAGGCAGGTTCTCCATAATTGTGCTTGCAATGCCACCAACTGTTTCACCGATAACAGCCGATATCTTGCTCCAATCACCTCCGGCTTCGTTTAATCCTCTTGAAAAATTACCAAGTAATTTAACTCCATCATCTGCCAGTATCTGAAGCTGGGGCAGCAATACCATCCCCAGTACATTTTTAGCCCCTTCGGCTCCACCTTTTAGTCTCTGAACACTATCGTCGAATTTTCCGAGTGCAGAGAGAGAGTCAACACTCATAACAGCACCCATTTGCTTAGCCTCTTCGGTTAACGCTGCGATTCCATCAGAGCCCTGAGCAATAAGCGGATTCAATTCCTGTGCGGATTTCCCGAATATCTGCATGGCAAGAGCATCTCGTTCTGTTTCATTTGAAATCTTCCCCAATGCATCAATAGCTTCCCAATAGACTGTGCCGCTGTCTCTTAACTGTCCATTACTGTCTGTTACGGAAATGCCTAGCTTATTATATGCCTCAGCAAACTTAGCCGATCCGTCTCTGGCATTTGACATGGACTTTACTTGCTTTGCCATTGAACCTGTAAGAGTATCCAAAGACACATCCACCAACTCCGCAGCGTATTTATATGCCTGAAGGCTCTCAGTGGACATGCCTGTAACTGTGGACATTGTTAAAATATCATCTGCATATGAGGAAGCATTAACCGACATTGCAATCAATGCCTTTCCAGCACCGGAAGCAGCGGCACCTATTCCTACAAGTGCTGCACCCATTGCCACACCGATTCCCTTTAAAACACCGCCTAGCTTTTCAAAGCGGTTTCCTGCGTTATCTGCCGTATCCGCTGTCTCCTTAACTTCCCTGTCAAACTCATTGACCTTGTTCTCCGCTTCATCAAAGCCGCTTCCTGTGGTATTCAGAGCCTTATTATTATCCTCCAGCTCCTTTACCATATTGTTAAGGTCTGCATTTGCATTGTTAAGCTGAATCTGCCATGCTCGAGTTCGCTTGTCATTCTCTCCAAAGGAGGTGGCTGCATTCAGTAATGCTTTTTCAAGGGTAGATACCTTTTCCTTCTGAGTATCTATCTCCTTGTTAAGCACCTGATTTCTTGCAGTTAGCGCATCAATTGATTTATCCTGCCTATCAAACTGTGAGGAAACAAGGTTCATCTCAGAGCCTAAGACCTTAAATCTCTGATTTATATCCTTTAGTGCATCCTTGAACTCCTTTTCACCTTCAATGCCTATTTTCAAGCCGAAATTGTCTGCCAGTATACCACCTCCTTTATGAATTTGGGCATAAGAAAAGACACTCTGTTAAAGAGAGTGCCTGTAAGATTTAAATATTGCACGGTAAGGTACATTATACAAATATTCCGTATTAAGGTCATATTAATTTCGTTGTGAGTAACCTAACACATATCGTTAAATATAAATACTAACGAAATGTGACTTTTGTAAATCTTCTTTTTAATGCAAAATTATATTTAATGTTGGGGTTACCAAATATGACCAATATTCCACTTTTATTTTTCAAAGGTATTCCATATTTCTCTTTTATTCTTTTTCCAAAAAGGTTTAGTAGTAGATATGGCGTACCCAGCATTGTGCTTCCCAAACCTAATGACTGTGCAGTAATCATTGCGTAAGTTGCAGCTACATATGAGTCCGCAGGGTCAGCATATTGTGATGCATGAAAAATCATTGCTAAAGGAGCAGAATAAGTTAGCCAATTCACCCCTTTATCATAATTACTTACAAATGTATCAATAGCAGTTGATGCAA
>JAEZIU010000099.1 GCA_023436485.1 Bacillota bacterium
GAGCCTGCTGAAATCGGGGGCAAAGCTAGTATCAAAAACAGGCAGCATGATAATCGAAAACGGAAAGATAATCATAAAGAGCCTGAAAAACGGATTCTCAAAGGGAGCAAAGAAACTCAAAGGCCTGATAGACAAAATATTAAGCAAATTCAGGTTCAAAAAATTCAAAATAGAGCGGAAAGGTCTGCATATAAGGATATATGGGGAAGTCAACCCGTGGGTACTGCTCTATGATGGAACAATAGAAAAAATAGACCGTAAAAACACCCATGCAGGAGATATAATAGAACATGAAGGGAAACGAGGAGTAGTAATAACCCGTAACGCCAAACCAACTGCAAAAGTTAACGACCTCAATGCATTAAGTCAGGGAGAACGGAAAGCCATTTATGAAAATGCTTTGAAGAATGGTGGGAAGGTTGAGGTTGGTAATAGATCTATTAATGGCTTAAAGATTATAGATGGAAAAGTTGATGGAAAAATTCCATTGGCTGATTACGAAAAGTATAGAAAGGAAAGTGTTCACAATACAGAAGCAGATTCAATGACGCTTGGAAGATATGATGCATTAAAAGATTCATCTGGCAACCTAATTTACAATGCAGATGGAAGTACAATTCCTACCGAAAAATCATATAATATGGTTGCTAAAAAAAATAATTCTATGTATTTTGATTTAGGAAACCAATGGAATGAGATTGCTACAAAATATAATTTGGGGAATAATAGTGCGGATATATCAAAAAAAATGTTTGAACTATTTAATAAGCCAGCATTGGACGATGCAATTGCGGGACATAAATCTATTGTATTTATAAATGAACCAACATCAGGAGTATCATTACAAATGGAATTTAAATATATCAGTGAACATGGAAAAGGGTATGTATATGATGCTACGACAAAAACATTTACTTATATAGGAGAATAAAAAATGAAATTAGTAGATTTATTTAAATTAATTAAAAATTACTATGGATATAAAGCCAGTAAAATTTATATTAATTCAGAAAAAAATGAAGTTATTGTGGAATTATATGAGGCATTTGTAACGAAATATCACATTGATGACAATCATGGTGAGTTTTATGCTGGAATTGTCATAGGGAATGAAAACGATGTTTTATGCGGTAAAATCTTAGGACAAGAATTGCCGATGACATTAACTGAAAATTTTATTTTTAAAAGTCTTGATATGGTGGATGAATACTGCAGATTACGCTTACCAGATAAATATTTAAAGGTATATGATAATATACATAATAGATATTAATTTTATTTCCCGATAAGTGAATAACAATCACACTACCGTTGTTGAGGTTATATTATAGTAAAATTGTTTCATACCAAGGAGAAATAGCAAAAGTTGGTGGCTGGGGAACTGGTGGAGGAATTCAATATGAATTTAGTTTAACAGTCGACCAGTTAGAACGACTAGGGCTGCTTAAAGAGATAAAATAGTTAAGGAGATATTTGTTATGAATAGAGAAGAAGCATTAAAAATTATTAAAGACGAAAAATTAGAAAATTATAGTATGAACGAGAAAAGAAATCTTAAGGACATGATTTAGCTCTTCAAACTATCTAAATTCAATATCACGTCTTTTACAAAGTGCCGTAATCTATAATATAAATTAAGACCTTATGACTAAATTTTCCCACTTCGGTCACCAAAGGGCTAGAAAGGTGAAAACATAATAATTTATTTCAATAATGCACTTCTTTTAAACAAATTTTTGTTATGAAAGAGGTGCGTTTTTATGTAAATTAAAAGGGACTGGGAACCTTCCTTAAAGGACTAGTAAAAATAGTATTTGCCAAATTCCCGGGAATATCAAATAAGATAGAAGGGAAGGTCTGGGAACAGCTGATAGGAGTAGACCTGACACAGCCTATGGAAGACCAGGCAGCAGAAGGAGGACAGCCACAAGGCCAGACAGCAGAAAAATTAACCGAAAACGATATAGTCATAGAACAAGTGGAGAAAGGGGAAATAACTCCGGAACTTCTGGAAGACATAAACCTAAAAGACGGAGAAACAAAGGAGTTGAATGGAAGCTCCAACCCCCATACCACAGAAAGCATAATGGAGGAATTCGACACACAAAAGGCACAAAAATCAGGCAACAGCTTTGCAGACGGAGTAAAAACACGGGCCCAGAACGCAGGAAAGATTCTTGACCAGATAAAACAATTTGTAATAAAATGGTTAAAAGATAACTGGTGGAAGCTGCTGCTGGGAGTACTGGGAGCATTGGCCGGAATAGTAGCGGCTGAAATAGTAACAGGAGGAGCAATAACCGCAGCACTGCCGGTAATAATAAACGCAATAACCACAGCAATGAATGCAGCCATGGTAGTGTCCATAATAGACACCATAGCAAAAGCGGCAGGCTACATAGAAACCTACCTGACACAGGGGTGGGCAAGACACATACAACCGGCGGCAATAGCCCTTGCAACGGCCTTGGCAATGGGATTGGTAGAACTTGCAATGGCACTGGGCTTCAAATTCGCCGAAAAAGGTATAAAAGCAGCCAAGGGCGGTATCAAAAAAGGAATCAAAGCAACTGCCGGAGGAGCAAAAAAACTGGTTACCACAGCGGGAAAAGGCATCAAGAGCCTGCTGAAATCGGGGGCAAAGCTAGTATCAA
>JAEZIU010000125.1 GCA_023436485.1 Bacillota bacterium
TAATGAGGGAATTCGATAAATATGGTTTGAAAGTAGAATTTGAATATATAAGGTAGCACTGAATGTATATATTTATAGAACTAAGGACAAAAGTTTCCTAAACTGTATCATAAAAAAGGAATGGTAAAATGTTATTTGCACTTTATATAGGTTTTTATAAAAACGGTAAGTTTAACCATGATAATTGGAAAGTAGTAACAAATTGGCTTGCTAAAAGCTGTAATAATGTTTTACTCTATTCGAATTTATCATTAACTCATGTGAGTAAAAGTAATTTAGAGTTTTTAGAAATTGAAAGTAATGTATTTACTGATGAAACGACTGATTATAAGGGGTATAGAATTAAATTTAAGAATGACAAAATTCTTTCTTACCTAGATGAACTCATATTTAATATACACCTTGGAGTATCACATGTTTATTTTCTATATAATGATATTTGCGTTGGTGAGTTAGTAGTCGTTGACTATGAAAATTTTGTAATTTTAAATATTTCGGAAGATGAAACAGAAGGGTTATCAAATTTAGTTCCCGATATTGAACATAATATTGCAATTTGTAACAAACATAAAAGTGATATAGAAAGCATTATAGGGGATAAAATGTGGTATCCCTTAAGATACAAAACATAAACAAGGGGTGACGTTTATGGCTAAAAAGAGTGGTTATGTTCTGGCTGTCCAATATACTAGAATTTATTGGTTTGAAACTTAGGAGGCACCCAAATGGGCTATTAAAAGGAGGTAATATAAGTATACAAGATAATTATATTGAGGTCATAGGAGAAGCACAATACTCGGAAGAGCCTGATACATGGATTATTGACGTAACTCTTAATATCCAAACGGCAAATGAAGATGCTTTAATTACAGAGTCCAGGGAATATAAAAATAAGCTTGTAAACATCCTTTTGAGTAACGGTATCACAGAGGATGAATTATTTTATGCTGGCACTGATTTATATACTCCATGGTGGAAGAAAAGCCGAGTCGGCTTAAATGCATCACATAAAGTCACTATAAGAACAAAGGACAGGTATAAAGCGTATAAAGCACTTGAGAAGATAGAGGAACTAAATAAAATATCAAAGAGAATTGTTGTCCAGATTGATGAAAGAAAACCCTTCTTTAAAGCAAATGATTCGGAAATTTTGAATGCAAGGAAAGCTGCATGTAAGAATGCATTAATCAAAGCTAAAGACTTAGCGGATGCATTCAATATGGAGGTTGGTTCTCCCATTGAAATAGAAGAAATAGATAAAGGTGTTAGAGCATCGGGTAACTACGGAGACAATGATTGGGGAGGGGTTTATGCTGGAGCTTGTGGAAGTGCCAGGTCAGTTAGTAATGAAATGGCTGATGAAGTGCAACTTAAAGGAAATGAAAGAGTGGTATATTTAAGATATAGAATTAAATTTGCTTTGGTTGCAAAAGGCTAAACTATAATAATATAAGAAAAATTCATAAAATAATAATTTATAGTGTGAAGTTGAAGGTTGTTTATGGGAATTATTCCCAAAGGGTATTTGTTGTTTATATCATAATGTAAAAAAAAATATTTCCCTATGGAATTCCATATGGAAATATCAAGAATGGTGTATTAACTGTTAGATTTCATACAGAAGCATGTAAACTTCCCTATGGAATTCCATAGGGAAGTCCGATTCTTATAGAATTATTCAAATTACCAAATAACATATCAAACCAAGTAACTATACCAAAAAGGGTGGTGTTTCCCCAATGAATTTACTAATTGGACAAATTACGTATTTTATGGAGCAGATATACGGCAGTATCATTCGGATTTCATAAAGGAACAACTGATATCTATAGCTGAATCAAACCGTGAGATTGAAGGCCACTTTAGTGTTGATGATGATGAAGGTGTCATAAAACAATACTGGAATTTATCTGATGGCAAATTAACAGTTATTGAGCGGTCAGAGTGATCTTCAATAATTTGAATATCATTTGGCTGTAGGTGGATTGGATAATTTTTACGGAGCACGAAGATTCATCCAAGACGAAGAAGACTATTCAAGTCTTTTAACTACTGATAGTAATTAGGAGGACATTATGCACTGTATAAGAGGCTTTATCGGAAAAGAAGAAATAATAAAAGCTTTTACAGATAATTGGGTAGAGGCTAAGCCAGTTACCTTATATCAGGGGTTAGCAATTATTTTTTTAACAAGAAAATTATATGATGATATTGAAGAATTAGCTAATAGTAAGATAGATACTGAGTACAGTCAGTTTTTTGAGTACCTATCTTCCTCAATATATGAAATCTTAGTACAAGAATCAAGAATTGGTAAGCTTGCTTATATTGAAATAGATTATTTTGGGGGCTGTGGCAGTCAGTCTGCTATTTTGTTTGAAAATTCAAAAATTAAAATTCAACAAATTAAAATTCAACAAATTAAAACCGAAACACTTTGGGATGAAAAAACTTATAATTATTATCATAAGCCAGAAGGAGAGAAAGCCATTAATATAGTACTGAAAGAGCTTGGCGTATATAAGGTAAAGGGCAAAGACGAGTTTGATAGTATAGGGTTGGGTAAATATAGGCATATTGATTAATCAACATAGCAGTTGATTTCACTAAGATGTGGAAGTTGACAGGGTGCAGGTAAAAGAGGCTGTTTAGCTTGAGGATGCAATAAAATGAATAGCTTTAACATTTTATAGGAGCATTCATCCGTACTATTTTTCAAATATAATCGAAGTGTGCAAACTTTTTGTCTTTTAAAAGGTTTACTTTTTATGTAACATATAAAACATATATAGTTCAATCCAATATATCAACATCAAATTTGGCAAAGAGGTTTGTTTATGAATAAAATTGAAATCAAGTTAGATAAAAGACCTGACACTCGTCATTACCTAGACAATGAGCAGTTAAAAAGGTTTGAGAATAAATTCATGCATTTTGCAGATATAATTATTGATGGAAATTCGTTATATCAGGCATTTAAGCAATATGATTTTATATCAACTCTCGGATGGGGTACGGAAGAGTTTCAGAATGAGGTAATAACGAGGTTGATGCTTTCTATTCCGCCCATAATTGATAGTAAGCGGTATGAAATTTATGTTTGTCCACTCTGTGCTGATTTAGGTTGTGGTGCTATCACGATAGATATTAAAAAAGATAATGACACTGTGATATGGAAAGATTTTGGACTTGAGTACAGTTATAAGGATGAAATTCAAACCATTGATTTAGGACCATTTGTTTTTGGCTGGCATGAGTATAAGAATGTACTAATGAGC
>JAEZIU010000053.1 GCA_023436485.1 Bacillota bacterium
TCCTAATAATATGTCCTACGAAGTAGGCTTCGGTGATAACTATCCTAAATATCCTCATCATCGTGCTGCAAGCGGTGTTCTCGAAGGCCCTCCTGCCGATGAAAAGAAGGAATTGCCTGAAAGACATATCCTTTATGGTGCTCTTGTAGGTGGAGCAGACATGAATGATGAATATCATGACAATGTTAATGAATACGTTTATTCTGAAACCGGTTTGGACTATAATGCAGGCTTTGTTGGAGCATTGGCAGGTATGTCTAAATATCTTGGAGGAAACCAGCTCCCTGAACCTACTCCGGGTATTGAAGGTGAACCTACTCAATACTATTCAGAAGCTAAACTATACAAAACAGGTACAGAGGGTGTTACCGTTGACCTTAATTTGTATAATATTGTTACTGCACCTCCTCAATATGAAAAAGGCTTATCCTGTAAATTCTTCGTTGACTTATCAGAATTTGCTGCTGAAGGTATTAATCCGGCAAAGTTTACAACCAAGGTATATTATTCTCCTGCCGGGGCCCAAATATCAGGGATTAAGCCATACGATGAGGAGAAAAATATTTATTACGTAGAAATTACTTTCCCGGATAGTCAGTTGTATGCAAGAACATATGTACAATTCTGTATTTACAATTATGAAAGTAAACTATGGGATTCCAAAAATGATCTTTCTACTGCAGGCTTAACCGATGTATATGCAAAAATGGAGAATATTCCTATATACAAAAACGATGTTAAAGTTTTTGGCAATGAACCGTCCGGGGGAACAGAAATACTGTACGGTGATTTGAACAATGATAAAGAAGTTAACGCAATCGACTTTGCATTATTAAAAAAATACCTGCTTGACGGAAATGCAGGGGAAATCAGCATAACTAATGCTGACATGAATAAGGACGAGGCTGTAAACGCTTTGGACTTTGCAAGCCTGAAACTGTTTTTGCTAGGTAAATAATAACAATTGAGCAAAAGACTAAAGAACCGTATCCCATAGTAATTATAAATTACTTGAGTGCGGTTCTTTTTGCTTGTTATATATTTTCGGTATATGTTACTATAACGGTAAAGAATTTTAATTGACTTTACATCGAGTTTATGTAAACAATGTTTATATATCAAGTTAAATTACACATATAATTTCAAATAGAGAGGAAGTAAAATAAAATGGTGAAGCTTAAAATTAGAAACAGTATTTTCAGCCGTCTTGTAATAACCTTTCTAATAATAATAATTCCTCTTTATGGTTTAGGAATCTATATATACAACAGTGGCTTGCGCACAGTAAAAAGCGAAATATCAAAATCAACTGTCGCCCAGGCAGCGTTCTATCTTGAAAGTCTTGAAAAAGAGATAGAGAGAATAAAAATACTTCAATACGATTGCTTGAATGATGAGCAGTTAAACAAGCTTGCAATAAGATGGGAGATTATGAATGAATATGAAATATCTCAAACCTTGCTTCAACTAAAACAAAGACTTGTTGCAATAAAAAACAGTAGTATATATGTAAATAATGTAAATGTGCACATTCTCCCAATTGAGAAGACAGTTTCTTCAAACAGCGGAGTAGATGATATTCACATAAATGAATACAATGGAATATTTGTTCCGACAGGATTAAAGGGAGCACAAATCATTAACTATAACGGTCAGCTGTACCTGAGTACTTTTCAGAAATATAGTGGTGCAACCAAGCCTTTATTTACTATTGATATAGAATTGAACCAGGATGCATTAAAGCAAGCTCTGGCTCAATTCAATACCTATACGGGAAGCGGCTCTATATTGATAACACCTAAAAATATTATTTCCAATAAGTCGGAAGAGGATAATACTCAATTTATTCATAGCATATTATCGAGTATGAAAGAACAAGATAGTGATGGTACGGTATTTACAAAAATTGGGAACAAGAAGTACTATGTTGTTCACTCAAATTCGTCATACTTGAATATGATTTTACTTAGATATTTTCCTCAGGAATTTATACTAAAACCTATTGTAAATTTCAAAGTTTGGGCATGGGTATTCTCCGTGGCTGCTATTTTAATAATAATAATATACTCATTATCGACTTATAAATTTATGCATCAGCCATTAAATGAACTGGTAAAATCTTTCCGTAAAGTGGAAAGCGGTGACTTAAAAGTTTCCATCAATCATGATTCGAGTAACGAGTTCGGATACTTGTATAAACGTTTTAACGATATGGTAAAAAATCTTAATATGCTTATAGATCAGGTATATAACCAGAAAATATTAATGCAGAAAGCGGAATTAAAGCACTTGCAGTCTCAGATTAATCCCCATTTCCTGTACAACAGTTTTTTTATGATAAATACCATGGCCAGAATAGGTGATGAGAATTTAGTACCGTTTACAAAACACCTGGGAGAGTATTTCCGTTTTGTCACAAGGAACTCAATGGATAATATACCTCTGGAGGAAGAAATTAATCATGCCAAGGTATATACGGAAATTCAACTTATGAGATTTTCAAAAAGACTTCAGATTCATTTTGGAGAATTTCCTGAAATGTACAAGGATTTAAAAGTACCGAGACTTATTTTGCAACCCATCATTGAGAATGCATTTGAACACGGGCTTGAAAAGAAAAAAAGCAGTGGACTTTTGCTTGTTAATTTTGAAGGAAATGAAAGAGAATTAAGAATAATTGTTGAAGATAACGGATGTGATATAACGGATTCCGAGCTTGAAAAATTACAAAACTTATTGCAGAATAACGGGCAGGAAATTGAAACAACTGGAACATTAAATATACACAGAAGGATAAGGCTGGTTTTTGGTGATGAAAGCGGTTTGATTATATCAAGAAGTGTAATTGGCGGGTTAAAAGCGGTATTGAAAATAGTTTTACAAAAAGGAGTAAAAAATGTATAGGCTATTAATTGTTGATGATGAGGAAATTATTGTAAATGGGTTATACGAAATATTCCGAAGCTTAAAGAATCTTGATCTGGATGTTTACAGGGCGTATTCCGGTGAAGAAGCAGTTGAATGGTTAAGCAGAACAAGAATGGATATTGTTCTTACAGACATCAGTATGCCGGAAATGGATGGTTTACAGTTACTGGATGTAATATATAGAAAATGGCCTCAATGCAAAGTAATATTTCTTACCGGGTATAACGAGTTTGAATATGTATATAAAGCAATTCAGCACCAGGGTGTAAGCTACATACTCAAGACGGAAGATAACGATAAAGTAATAAGTGTTGTTGAGAATGCCATAGAAGAAATTAAAAAAGAAATTAAAACAGAAGACTTGATTCACAAGGCCAAGGAGCAAATTGAACTTGCCTTGGGTCTCTTTCAGAAGGATTATTTTATTCATCTGCTGCACGAGGGAACATCACTTGATGTAAATAAATCTCAATTTGAACAGCTGTCTATACCTATGTACCATGATCATCCTGTAATCCTGTTGCTGGGACACATTGATGATATTCCCGGCAATCTGTCTTATTGGGAAAAAATACAATTTATTAATTCAATTAAAGTAATTATTACCCAGAATCTAAATATCAATATCAGGTCTATATGCATTCTGGATGACAGATACAGATTTGTTTTTTTTATACAGCCCAATGAGCTTAGAACTGCGGGTTACAGTAATAGTGAAGAAAATTCTTTTTATGAGAAGGCTATTTCATTTGTAAAGGGGACTCTTGAAGTGATACAGACCGCGAGTATGGAGTCTTTGAATGCATCTATAAGCTTTGCACTAAGCGGAGAACCCTGTAACTGGGAGGACGTATCCAAAAAGTATTTTTCTCTTAATCAACTGCTGAATTATAAAATAGGTACAGGAATAGAAATGCTTTTAATTGATAATCAACTGAAAAATAATATTTTAGTCTCAGGTAATGCTACAGAAGTACCTGAGCTGGACACAAATAATGAGCCATTGGAAATTTTGTTAAGAAAGAGAAATATGGATTTGATTCATCAGTATTTGGAGTCAGGACAGAGAGAAAAATATTTTGAAGTTTTAAATGAATTATTAAATCCGATAAAATCAATCAAGAGCAAAAACAGCAACTTAGCTATTGAAGCATATTCAATGGTATCACTAAGTATTCTTTCGTACATTAACCGCTGGAATATAACAGAGAAGCTGGCCTTTCACATCGGGTTAAACAGCCTCATGAGGATAGACAAACATGAGACTTGGTCAGATGCAGTACAATATCTGATAAATATTTCAGATGTAATATTCCAGCTTCAAACTGAGGAACAAAAGAAGAGGGCGGACAATGCCGTTGATTTTATTCAAAATTTTATAAATGAACATTTGAGTGAGGATTTGTCTTTAGTAAGGCTTGCGGAACAGGTTTATTTAAATCCGTCCTACCTGTCACGCCTCTATAAACAGGTTACAAATAAAAACCTTTCTGATTTTATAGACAGTGCCCGCATAGAGAGAGCTAAAGACCTTCTGAAAAGGGAAAAGGTAAAGGTAAATGAAGTAGCTAAAGCAGTAGGTTATGAGACTGCAGCATCCTTTACAAGGTTTTTCAGGAAATTGGTGTCGTGTTCGCCACAAGAATACCATGATATGGTTGTCTCAGGTAAATAGATGATAACAAAGTAAAAAATATTATAAACAATGAATAATTTTCAGAAAAACAAGTAAATAAAAGACAACAAAAGTAAAAACATGATAATGGTATTGTGGGTAAGCTCACAATATAATATATATGAGGCCTCAAATAAATAAATATCAGGAGGAAACAAATGAGATTCAATTACTTAAAAAGAGTTGTATCATTAGCAATGGCTTTAGCTATAACTGCTTCATTAGTTACAGCTTGCGGTAGTCAAGGTAACACCTCTGACAGCACAGCATCATCATCTCAAAGTACTACTTCTTCAGTGGCAAATAAGGACCCTTTTGGGAAATATAGTCCTGCGATTGATATTTCTTTTGTTCGTGGAATAGATGATGACCTTGCAGCAAACATATTGCCAAAGACACCGGGGGAAACTCTGGAAGACAACCGATGGACAAGATTATATAAAGAAGAATTAGGTATAAACGTAAAATATGATTGGACAGTAAAAGGAAATGAACAATCGGATGCATATACACAGAAAATCAATGTAACATTGGCATCCGGAGAACTTCCTGATGTAGTTCTTGTAAACCCTTCACAGCTTAAGCAACTGGTTGATTCAGATATGGTTGAGGATATGACCAAATACTACAACGACTATGCTTCTGAGGATTTCAAGAAAAATATGACAGAAGAAGGAACCGGAAATATTGATTCAGTTATGTTCGACGGTAAAATGATGGCTATTCCGGAACCTGTTTCAACTAATGAAAGTGCACACTATCTATGGATTAGAAATGACTGGCTGAAAAAATTAAATTTACAGGCACCTAAGACTATGGATGATGTTTTAAAAATATCAGAAGCCTTTACAAATCAAGATCCTGACGGAAACGGAAAGAAAGATACTATCGGACTTCCCATCACAAAAGATCTCTACAGCGGATGTATGGGAGCAGAAGGTTTCTTTGCAGGATATCATGCATACCCGAATTTATGGACAGAGGACAGTTCAGGTAAAATAGCTTGGGGTAGTACATTACCTGAAACAAAGGTAGCACTCCAGAAATTGGCTGACATGTACAAGAACGGCCAGCTTGACAAAGAATTTGGTGTCAAGGATGCAGGAAAGGTTGCTGAGACTATAGCAGCAGGTAAAGTTGGTATGGACTATGGTGCACAGTGGAACCCAATGTATCCTCTCATAAGCAATTTTAACAATGATAATAACGCAGATTGGACATCATATCCTATTGTTTCAAATGATGACAAAAAGGTTATGGTACCTCTAAAGTTCAATCAGACAAGAATATTTGCAGTAAGAAAAGGATTTGAACATCCTGAAGCACTTGTAAAACTTTTCAATGAACATGTAGAGAAGAACTGGGGTAAAACAGCAGACTTCAATAAGTACTACATGCCTGTTGAGAACGGCGGCGTAGGTGTTTGGAAATTCTCTCCTGTATGCCCTGCTCCTTTATTCAAAAATCTTGAAGCATTCGTAGCAATAGATGAAGCAAGAAAGAACAATGACTTAAGCAAATTGACTGGTGAGCCTAAAATTATCCAAGGTAATGTAGAGGCTTATGCAAAAGGTGATAAATCACAATGGGGATGGGAAAAGATTTACGGTAAAGAAGGCGCATTCCGTAATATGGTTGAGTACAAGAAGAACGATCAGCTGTTAAAAGAAAAATTTGTTGGAGCTCCAACAACAACAATGGCTGAAAAGAAAACTACACTCGAAAAAATGGAAAAAGAAGTATTTATAAAAATTATAATGGGTGCAGCTCCTATCAGTGATTTCGACAAGTTTGTAAGCGATTGGAACAAACTGGGCGGTGCTGATATGACAAAGGAAGTTAACGAATGGTATGATTCAGTTAAATACAAGTAGTATTAACTAGTTAACATCAGAAGGAAAGGATACAGCCGTTTCATATCCTTTCCTTCTCCTTTACTAGGCAAGTTTTTTAGTTAGTTTCTATTATGTACGTCTATACACCTATAAGGGGAGGAATAAGCTTGAAAAATTTAAATATAAAGAAACAACTACCCTTGCATCTCATGATCCTTCCGGGTTTTATAACTTTATTGATATTCAGTTACCTGCCAATGGCGGGTGTTGTGATTGCGTTTCAAAAATTTATTCCCGCAAGGGGACTGTTCGGTCATCAAAAATGGGTAGGCCTTAAGAACTTTAAATACGTTCTGGATATGCCTAATTTTAATAATATAAT
This sequence comes from Bacillota bacterium, assembly GCA_023436485.1. GTDB lineage: Bacteria > Bacillota > Clostridia > Acetivibrionales > DSM-1351 > Ruminiclostridium. Next base: position 6,821 of record JAEZIU010000053.1, read on the forward strand.
GTGGAATACCATATCCATAGCAATAATGAAAATCGCGCTTGGACTGGTTGTTCCAATAATATTTGCTATATTAATTAATGAGGTTACAAACAATTCGTTAAAAAGAGGTATTCAAACACTAATATATCTTCCTCACTTTTTATCCTGGGTTGTACTTGGAGGTATACTGATTGATATACTTTCACCCTCCGGCGGAATTTTAAATTCATTTATAAAGTCACTTGGTTTTGAGCCTATATTTCTTCTTGGAGACAATAAATGGTTTCCTTCCACAATGGTATTGACGGAAACATGGAAAGAATTCGGCTATGGTACCATAATCTATCTGGCCGCAATAACCGGAATCGATCCCAGTCTGTACGAAGCTGCACATATGGATGGAGCCAACAGATGGAAACAAACGTTACACATAACTCTTCCCGGAATGAAGATGGTTATTGTACTTCTGATGGTATTAAGTCTCGGTAATGTTTTAAATGCCGGGTTTGACCAAATCTTCAATTTATATAGTCCCCCTGTTTATCAAAGCGGAGACATTATCGACACCTTTGTTTACAGAATAGGCCTGCTGGAAGCCCAATACGGAGTTGCCACAGCGGTAGGACTATTTAAATCAGTAGTCTCGTTTACGCTTATTTCAGTATCTTACTTCTTTGCATATAAATTTGCAGATTACAGGATTTTCTAAAGGGGGTTATAAAATGAAACGTAGAAAACTGAAAAAAGTCACTACATTTACAATAGTAAATAACTGTTTTCTCGTGTTAGCTGCATTACTTTGTATCATACCGCTAATACACATATTAGCCGTATCATTCAGCTCCAGTTCGGCAGCAGCAGCCGGTAAAGTTGTTTTCTGGCCTGTTGAGTTTTCATTAAACTCATATGCGTACGTTGCAAAAAGAGCTGCATTCTGGCATTCAATGTTGATTTCAGTTGAAAGAATCGCACTAGGTGGATTTGTTAACCTGGTACTTACTATATTATGTGCTTATCCCTTATCAAAGGAAAAGACAGAGTTCCGTTTTCGTACATTTTACGCATGGGCGTTTTTTGTAACTATGTTGTTTAACGGAGGCTTGATCCCGTGGTATATTGTAATTAAACAAATGGGACTGTTGGATAAGATATGGGCTTTGGTTCTTCCGGGAGCAGTTCCTGTTTTCAGTGTAATATTATTGCTTAACTTCTTCAGAGAAATACCAAAGGAATTGAATGAAGCTGCTTTTATTGATGGAGCTGGACACTGGACCACACTATGGAGAGTCATAGTACCTGTGTCAAAACCTGCTTTGGCAACTATAACCCTTTTCTCATTGGTAGGCCACTGGAATAGCTGGTTTGATGGTATGATACTTATGAATAAGGCAGAGAATTATCCTCTTCAGAGTTATATTCAGACTATTGTAGTGCAGAGATCCTATAGTATGCTTTCCAGACAGGAAATTTCCGAACTGGCAACTATTTCAGACAGAACATTAAGGGCATCTCAGATTTTTCTTGGAACATTGCCTATAGTTTTGGTATATCCTTTCCTTCAGAAGTATTTTGTAAAAGGTATAGTTCTTGGTGGAGTAAAGGGATAATAAAGCAGATACTTATTATAAATGTTTTGGAGTAAGGAGAGTAGATCACAAAATGGTAAAAATGGTATTAAACGCCGATGTGAAAAAAGGCAAAATAAACAAAAACATATACGGACATTTTTCAGAGCATCTCGGAAGATGCATATACGAGGGATTGTGGGTTGGCGTGGACTCTGAAATACCAAATATTAACGGGTTCCGTACGGATGTTGTAGAAGCTCTGAAGAAAATGAAAATACCCGTTTTAAGATGGCCCGGCGGATGTTTCGCAGATGAATACCACTGGGTGGACGGGATAGGACCTAAAGAAAACAGACCCTGTATGGTAAACACCCATTGGGGTGGTGTTGTAGAAAATAATCATTTTGGAACCCATGAATTTTTGGAACTTTGTGAAATGCTGGACGCAGAACCTTATATATGTGGTAATGTGGGAAGCGGCACAGTACATGAAATGCAGCAGTGGGTTGAATACATGACCTTTGACGGAAAATCTCCTATGGCTGATTTAAGAAGGGCAAACGGCAAGGACGAGCCCTGGGGAGTTAAGTATTTCGGTGTAGGCAATGAAAATTGGGGCTGCGGGGGAAACATGACCGCTGAGTTTTACGCAGACCAATATAAAAGGTATGCAACATACGTAAGAAACTTTGGTGAAAACAAGATTTATAAAATAGCTGGCGGTGCTTCAGTGGATGATTATCATTGGACCGAGGTACTTATGAGAGAAGCAGGAAAGCAAATGGATGGTCTCAGCATCCATTATTATACAAGAATCTCAAAGGATTGGTCTGAGCAGGGTTCAGCAACTGAATTTGATGAAAATCACTGGTTTTCAGTAATGCAGAATGCATTGTTTACTGAAGAATTGGTGGAACGTCATTCAAATATTATGGATAAGTATGATCCTGAGAAAAAAGTAGGAATGATTGTTGATGAATGGGGTACATGGTTTGCTGTTGAACCCGGAACAAATCCCGGATTCCTGTATCAGCAAAACACCATGAGGGATGCCCTTGTTGCCGGAATTCACCTGAATATTTTCAATAACCACTGTGACAGGGTTCAGATGGCAAACATAGCACAAATGGTAAATGTCCTTCAGGCAGTAATTCTAACTGAAGGTAAAAAGATGATTCTGACACCTACTTACCATGTATTTGATATGTTCAAGGTTCATCAGGATGCAGAGTTGCTTTCACTTGATTTTGAAAGCCCTGAATACACCTATAACGGCGAAAAGGTACCACAGTTAAGTGCCTCTTCTTCTATTGATTCAGAAGGTAAGATTCACGTAACCATTTGCAACCTTAATCCGTCAGCTGATATGGATGTTGATATTGATCTGAGAGGTATAACAGCAAAGAGTAGTACAGGTGAAATAATTACTGCAAATGCTATGAATGCAAAAAATACATTTGAAGAAACAAATAATGTAACTATTAAGAATTTTGAAGGTTTACGTCTTGATAAAAATCATATATCAGGTATAATACCTTCAAAAGCAGTTGTAACGCTTGAAATTATTTAGACAAAATGTTATAGATAATAGAATATATATAATAAGATTTAAATGTCCCGGCAGATATAATTGATGCCGGGATATTTAGCAGTTAAAGGAGGGTAGCGGTGAAGGATAATTGCATTAAATGTCATAGAAATATCCATATTACTGATAATGATATTCAAATGGAAGTAAATAGAGTAATTCAATCAGGAGTACCGTTGCCTGACGATAAACAATATGAAAAGAGATTGGAAGCCTGTAAAAACTGCAAGCATTTAACGGATGGAATTACTTGTATGATTTGCGGGTGCATTATAAAGGCAAGGGCTATGAATGCTTTACGTATTTGTCCTCACCCTTCCGGAAGCAAGTGGTAAGATTGAGTTTAGTTGAAGCATTTATAAAAGTATTTTGAAATATATAGAATATTATAATAAAATAATACAAAGGGAATATTTGACGAAAGGGGATCAATTATTCAAACTTACGTTGGATTTTTCGTACATAATTAAGGAGGATTATATGAGCAAAATAAAGATCTCAGATAAGGTGACAGGAACTTTCAAGGATAACTGGAATTTCTGTGTAGGTACAGAGCGTATGGGAATCGCTCTTCAAAAGGAATATCAGGATACTCTTGAATTTGT
>JAEZIU010000147.1 GCA_023436485.1 Bacillota bacterium
GTTGCAGAAGTTGATGGAAAGATTGTTGGGACAATTATGTACTCAAAAGCATATGTAATGGATGAAGAGAATCGGACAGAGGTAATAACTTTTGGCCCTTTGTGTATTGACCCTGAGTATCAAAAAAAAGGTATTGGTGGGGAATTATTAGAAAAAACAATGCAGTTGGCAAGAGAGCAGGGGTATAGAGCAATTATTATTTTTGGAGAGCCAGAATATTATCCACGTCATGGGTTTAAGCCATGCAAAAATTTTGATATTACAACAAAAGATGGTGAAAATTTTAATGCTTTTATGGGTATTGAATTGGTACCAGGTGGGTTAGATGGAGTAAAAGGGAAATTTTATGAGTCAACTGTATTTGCTGATTGTTACTCTGAAAAAGCAGAAGAATATGATAAAAAGTTTCCGTATATGGAAAAACTAAAACTTCCAGGGCAGTGGGCATAATGTAAAACCATTAATTTCATAATCTTTATATTTAAACGAAGTGATTTAGCTTTGATGAAACAAACATACTACACTAGGAACTTCACTTCTAACATCATAATGTCTTGCGATACATTCCCATACTTGGTTGAAATCAGTATCTATAATCAATTGTTTAAAAGTAACCATTTGTCTCATTTTATTTGTCCTAATGTAACATTTCCTAATAATCTGACAATATGTCCACTTTAAGCCTTCACACATAAATTAAATTGAAATTATTTCGGTTTCAAAAAATCTCTCCTGAAACTCCACAAGTGCTGAAATTTGCTCCTTGCTATACTTATTAGGGTGCTTTGAAACAACTAGTTTGTTCTCATTATCATTTTTTCTGTGTATTACCGCAACAACTATTCCTTTATACTCTTTTATTGGAATAAACTCTCCAATAATATAGGCATCAATTTCTTCACCATCTCCTGAGACTGTGTCAGGAATGTAGCCATAATTAATCATGTAATAGAGATTATTATGTTCAGGATGTATTGACCCTAATGGTCTATCAATTACAACCTTTACCTCTTTGCCAAGATAATCTATCATAAAATGCCCTTTCCGTTTTACTTACAATTCAATCAAATATTTTTTTTACTTTCTGTCATTATATCATTATTGCTAACTAGGCGACTATGATTTTTATGACTTCCTTTATCTGCTATTGTAACATTGGCATCATCAACATCAATAACAACTGTATTCTTGAAATGTGCCTTGCTTACCCCTATACCATTAAGCCTGCCTTCTATGAGGTTGGAACAAGCCTGTAACATATCCTCTGGTGTTCCTTCTGCCCCATACATTCTCATTTGAATGTTCTTTGCATCCTGGGGCTTGCTGCTGTACATTACTGTATCTACAATAAATTTTATGATTTGTGGGCTATAAGTCATACTCAAAAGTTGAAGGGGTAGGAGAGTCTATTATTGTATTTTTATACATTTATACGTATAATTATTCATACAAAGAACAAAGGAGTGAGGATGATATGTCAGTTAATTACAATGAACTATCAAAAACCTATGATAATGTCAGAAGTGAAAACAAGAGTGTGGTAAATTTATTCATTGAAGAACTGAAAATTACAGATATAACAAGGGTTTTAGATTTTGGGTGTGGGACGGGTAATTATGCTAATACCCTACAAAGGCTTGCACAGGCTCAGGTTTATGGAGTCGAACCCTCTGATGGTATGAGGGAAAAAGCAGCTGCAAAGAACCCCAATATTACTTTTGTAAAAGGCAACCATGAAAGCATTCCCTTTCAGGATAATTACTTTGACTTTGTGTATATGACAGATGTTATCCACCACATTCCTGATGTTGGGATGATGTTTGCAGAAATTGGGAGGGTTCTAAAAAGTGGTGGGAGCCTCTGTATAGTAACTGAGTCTCATGAACAAATTGACAACAGGTTTTATGTAAAATACTTCCCATCTACGGTAATAGTTGATAAAGGTAGGTATCCTGATATTAATGAAATTATAAGTAAAGCCCAAGGTAAGCCTCTTGTACATATTAAGAATACCATCAAGGGTGAGGGGGCAGAAATTGCAGTTAATCCTAATTTTGTTGAACTTGTAAGAAATAAAGGGTTCTCAATGTTCCAATTGATACCTGATAATGAGTATAATACAGGTTTAAAGCAATTAGAGGATGAGGTTGTATCTGGAAAATTGAACTGCAAAAACTCAGGGGAAACATTGGTGTGGTTTAAAAAGAAGTAACTGTTAATGATGTCTTGATGAGGAGGGTAAATATGGATGGCATAAATATAATAAGAAGGTCAGCAAGTGCTGAGGAGTTCATTGAAATGAGACAGTCAGTAGGCTGGGGGCATCCACAGAAAGATGTAATATCAACTGGTTTGAAGCATTTATTATTTTCTGTGTGTGCAGAGAGATGAACAGTTTGTAATGGATACCACCTACACAAAGGTTAAAGAGTTAACCAACCAAAAGAAAGACATCAACAAACAATTAGATAATCTTTTAGACTTACAAATTGCGAGAGGTGTCGACCAGAAAATCAGCTTGTATCAATAAACTGGTTTATACAACTGCTTGACTTATTTCTTTAAAAAATATACCAATCTCTTATAAAGATAATCTGTTCTTTCAGCAAGCAGTTAGATACCATTACATTGGCAGGACTTCAAATACAATATTGTATTGATACAACTTGAAAAAGTGCTTTTGAGTATGGATATACATAATTATTCAAGAAGAAATATATATTCAGCTATACACTGTGTTTGGCTGTAGGGATTATACAAACTTGGACTTCCTTAACAGAATGTTCAATGATACGATATAGTATATTAATTTATCATATTTGTCCAATACCTTTAGTTCCATGGGTGATTGAAGTAAAACCATAATCTCCGTGGGTGTAAAAGCTCTTTGCCAGTTATCCTTGAATGCCTTAAAGAATCCCCTTTGATTATATGGGAAATATTTGGTATATTCGTTGCAGAACAGTTAGTAGTTTTGTACTAATAATAGATTACAACAACAATTTTTATTAAAGGATGGAGAAATATGAAAGCAGATAATAATACATCCAAAATTTATTGGCTTGGGGGTTCAACTTGTGCCGGAAAAACAACAATTTCAAATATCCTTTCAGAGAAATATGGCTTCAATGTATATCACTGTGATGAATATTTGGCAAAACATATCCAAAAATCAAATCCTCAAGAGCATCCAAATCTAAATCGAGTAACTAAAATTAGTTGGAATGATATTCTTAATATGAAAGTTGAGGAATATTTGAAATGGACAATTGGATTATTTAAAGAAGAATTTAAAATGATTTTAGAAGATTTGAATAACTTCTCTGATGGTAAACCTATTCTTGTAGAAGGTGTAGGCTTGCTTCCTGAACTCATAAACAATGAAATTTCTGATATTGACCATGCTGTATGGATAGTAGCCGATGAATTATTTTACAAAGGGCATCAAATGGAAAGGAAGGAATTGTTTGAAAGAATTAGAGAATGCTCAAACCCGGAACAGGCATTAGAAAATTATATAAATTATGATTTAGCAATGGGTAGATATATTATTAATGATGCAAAAAGGCTTGGGTTAAGTGTAGTTGAAATAGGAAATGACTCTGAAATAATAAAAAATGTAGAAACCATTTCTTCATATTTCAAATTGGTTTAAGACTGCTGCACAATGACATTATATAGAAAAGCGTACCTTTCAGCTCGAAGCTAATGGGTACGCTTTTGTGTGCGGTATTATTTACTTATTTTGTAAAAACACCACAAATAGTTTCTCCTGTATCTGAAAATTCCTTTCCGGCAATATCACCATAAATCAATGTGATTACATCAAACTGTTCTATGTAATCAATTGTCAAGTAGTTTTGGTAATAATACTTGATATTGCTTTTATTAAGTAATCGTTTAATTTATTGAACATAATTTCCTCCATTTTTAAGAGGGACAAATTATAGTTGTTAACAAGTAGCCGGTCAATGTAGGATAAAATTTGATGGAAAATTACTCCTAAAGCGTCGCCTCAAATTCTTGATCCATTATAATTGATATTTCGTTTGTTTTGACCTAACAATTTATCGAGTACATAAGTATAAAAATACATTCCCAAAATGCTAATTGAAGTAGAAATAAGAAAAAAGTTTTCTTTGTATAATATTAATTGGAATCTTCCAGCAATATAATAAGCAACATAGAGAATAGATATCACTACAACTTTCCATACCCATTTGATGTTTGAGAAATGCAATAGCATTATTATAACTCCAAGTAGAAGCATATTTGTCGCAGATAATACAACAAGGCTACGTTCTTTTCCAGGAATAAAATTTTCACTGAATACCCGAATGCCAGTTAACCTTAAAACCCAAACTATAGTGTTTTCATACAGAGTTACCAGCCCAAAGAAGATATATAAGTAACGCTCAAAATTCCCAATATGAGTTAAGCTTTCCTTATATATTTTTTTTGCTATCCAAAACAAAACTAGAAGACCTATAACAGTCATCCATGTCTGATACCAGTTATGCTTGTATATACCTAATTTAATAAATAACTCTTCAATCACTCCATATAATACTGCAAAAAACCCAAACCAATAATATCTAAGATTGAAAACTGCAATGAATAGTGCTGTTGCAGATACTGAAAATTGTGAAAAAAGATTGCCTGCAATAGAATCATCCGGCCGTGAATGAGGAATAAGCATAGGATAATATTCATACGACTTGAAAAATGAATATACAACCATTTCAAAACAGAAGGTTATTCCACATACGGCAAAATATATAGCTAGCACACGTTTGCGGTTTTTTACTTTCAAAAAAATTATTAATAATTCTATTATGGTAGTAATTCCAAGAAGAATAAACCAAATAGTGTTACTCCAAAATGTAGGACTCATAAGCTTATATTTCTCCTAATTCTCTTCGCCTTGTTTAGTATAGCTATTCCCAGTATTAATCGATTGTATGAAGGATAAGTCCCGTTTGTCTTTTTCAAATATTTCATTCTCCCTTTCCAGTTGGGGGATTTTTCTTGTAGTTCTTAAAATCCTTCATGCAAACTGTGTGTAAGTCTTCTTTTTCAATGATAGGAGAATAAAGCTTAATCCATTTGTAAATGTTTTGCTATCTGTTAATAGTTATACCCAAAGATAAATAATAGTATAGATTTGCCTTTATTATATCAATATAAATTCATCCAATGAAAATAATTATTTATTTATGGAGAGTAGGCCTAATATTTTCAATGAAGACGGGAGGAGGATGGGACATGCAATAAATTTTGGTAAAAGGACATGTGTCCTTTTCGATGAGTTTTGATTTATGTATACTTGGTTTGTAGGTAAAAGTAAACAAAAATTATACTAAATAATCAAAGGAGATTGTAATGGATGCACAAAAAATAATCATGGCAGTGGATCATACTCTTCTTACACAAACTTCTACATGGGAACAAATAAAAAAAGTATGTGATGAAGGCATTGCATACAAGACCGCATCTGTCTGTATTCCACCTTCTTTTGTTAAAAGAGCAAAAGAATATGTTGATAAAAAGTTAGCAATCTGCACGGTAATTGGATTTCCAAACGGTTATTCCACTACAGAGGCAAAGGTCTTTGAAACAAAGGATGCCATAGCAAACGGAGCAGATGAAATTGATATGGTAATAAACCTTGGCAATGTGAAGGACAAACTTTACGATGTTGTGTTAGATGAAATTAAAAGGATCAAAGCTGTCTGCGGTAATAAAGTTCTTAAAGTAATTATTGAAACCTGTCTTCTGACAGAAGAAGAAAAGGTGAAAATGTGTGAAATTGTTTCAGAGTCAGGTGCAGACTTTATAAAAACCTCCACAGGCTTTTCTACAGGGGGCGCAAATGAAACGGATCTAAGACTTCTTGCAGCGAATATCCACAAGCATGTAAAGATAAAGGCGGCCGGCGGGATTAAAAGCCTTGAAACTGCAGAACTTTTTATGCAGATAGGAGCATCCAGGCTGGGGACCAGTTCAATCATAAATCTTGTTAGAAATAAGGAAGCGCAGGGCTATTAAATTATTTTTATTACTATTTATGCCATTTAGGAACAATGGCGGATTGGAGGAAAGATATGTCAGGTACTACACCTCATATATCAGCAGGTAAACAAGATTTTGCAAAAACAGTATTAATGCCGGGAGATCCGCTCCGTTCAAAATTCATTGCAGAAACCTATCTGGAAAATGCGGAATTAGTAAACAATGTGCGTGGAGTTCAAGGATATACGGGAACATACAAAGGTAAAAAAATTTCAGTTATGGCAAGCGGTATGGGTATGCCTTCAATTGGTATTTATTCATATGAACTATATAACTTTTTTAATGTCCAGAATATAATTCGGATCGGTAGTGCAGGAGCAATTCATCCGGATCTGAAGTTGCGCGACATTGTTATTGGGTTGGGCGCCTGCACAAACTCTGCTTATGCAGATCAGTATAAGTTGCCTGGAACATTCGCACCTATTGCTGCTTTTGACTTAGTTTTGAAGGCATATGAGGCTGCAAAATCCATGAATCTTGATGTGAAAATAGGGAATATCTATTCCAGTGATACATTTTATGATGATGCAATGAGTCTTGCTGATTGGCAAAAAATGAACGTACTGGCGGTAGAAATGGAATCGGCGGCATTGTATATGAATGCGGCTAGAGCCGGAAAAAATGCCCTTTGCATTTGTACGATTTCAGACTGTCCTTTGACGGGCGGAGCTGAATGTACTGCGGAAGAAAGGCAGCTTACGTTCACAAAAATGATGGAAATTGCGCTGGAGATAGCATAAGGGGTTAAACATTATGAAAATCAGAAGGATATTCTTAATTGTACTTGATAGCTTTGGAATAGGTTATTTACCTGATGCGGCAGAATATGGCGACGTTGGTAGTAATACATTAAAGGCTGTTGCTGCAAGTAAAAAATTTAATACTCCAAATCTTGCAAAGCTGGGTCTTTTTAATATTGATGGGGTAACATCAGGGCAGCCTTGTGACAAACCGGCGGGTGCTTATGGGCGAATGATGGAGCGTTCGAAGGGTAAAGATACAACAATTGGACATTGGGAAATTGCAGGAATAATCTCGGACAAACCTCTACCTACCTATCCGGATGGATTCCCTGAAGAAATAATTGAGGAATTTTCAAAGAAAACAGGCAGAAGGATAATTTGCAACAAGCCCTATTCAGGAACACAAGTGATATTAGATTACGGCAGAGAACATGTGGAAACAGGAGCACTCATCGTGTATACTTCCGCTGACAGTGTCTTCCAGATTGCCGCCCATGAAGAGGTTGTGCCGTTAGACAAGCTTTATGGATATTGTGAGACTGCAAGGCAGATGTTGGCAGGAAAACATGGCGTCGGACGAGTGATAGCACGGCCTTTTTCAGGAGTTTATCCAGACTTCAAAAGAACACCCAACAGGCATGATTTTTCAATTAATCCTCCTCGTGAAACAATGCTGGATCATATAAAAAATAACGGATTTGAAGTTACTGCTATTGGTAAAATCAATGATATATTTGCGGGAAAAGGTGTTACGCAAAGCGTAAAAACAAAGAATAATGAAGATGGGATGGACCGTACTAAAGAGCAACAACAGCGAGATTTCAAAGGTTTGTGCTTTACAAACCTGGTGGATTTCGACATGTTATACGGACATCGCAATGATATTGACGGGTATGCTGCAGCATTAACTGCATTTGATATCCGGTTGGCTGAATTTCTACAAGGGATGAATGCAGATGATGTTCTGATTATTACTGCGGATCATGGCTGTGATCCATCAACAGAAAGTACCGACCATTCAAGAGAATATGTCCCTGTTCTGATCTACGGCGAGGCAATAAAGCCAGCGATAAATCTGGGAACAAGGGGATGTTTCGGAGATATTTCTGAAACTGTTCTTGATATGTTGGGTATTGATGCAAAAGTTGATGGAGAAAGTATGTTACAGACCATGATATAGGAGGAAGCAGGTATGGATATTAGAAAACTTGTTGAGCTTGCTTATGAATCAAAAAAGATGTCATACTCACCGTATTCAAATTTTGCAGTAGGCGCTGCGTTGCTTACAAAGAGTGGCAAGGTATACATGGGTTGTAATATTGAAAATGCAGCATTTACTCCGACAAACTGTGCAGAGAGGACTGCATTTTTCAAAGCTGTTTCAGAAGGAGAGACCGAATTTGAAGCAGTGGCAATTGCCGGTGGTCCGACAGATGGGCGGAACTATGACAACTATTGTTCTCCATGCGGGGTTTGTTGCCAGGTAATGATGGAATTCTGCAATCCGGACACCTTTCAAGTAATACTAACTAAAAGCATTGAGGAGTACAAAACGTATACTTTGAAGGATTTGCTGCCTTTGGGTTTCGGGCCGGCAGACCTGGAGCGGGACAAATAGTGGTTCCTATTTTTGAAAAATAAATATATGTAAACGGGTTGGTGACTTAGATATGAGAATGTACGACTTAATCGCAAAAAAGAAGTGTGGTTTGGAGCTAAACCAAGATGAGATTGAATTTGTCATAACGGGTTTTGTAAAAGGTGAAATACCTGATTACCAGATGTCTGCTCTTTTGATGGCTATATTCTTTAAGGGTATGACTGAAAGTGAGACCGTATCGCTGACCAAAAGTATGGCCTATTCCGGTGACACTGTGGACCTTTCGGCAATCGAAGGGATAAAGGTGGATAAGCACAGCACGGGTGGTGTAGGTGATAAAACCACATTGGTTGTGGCACCGGTTTTGGCAGCCTGCGGCGTTAAAGTAGCGAAAATGTCGGGGCGGGGATTGGGACATACCGGCGGCACCATTGATAAGCTCGAATCAATTCCAAAATTTAATGCAGCCATTCCGAGAGAAGATTTTATTAATATAGTAAAAAGTACAGGCCTTTGTGTTGTGGGGCAGACAGGCAACCTTGCCCCTGCTGACAAAAAAATATATGCTCTGCGAGATGTCACTGCTACAGTGGATTGTGTACCGTTAATAGCATCAAGTATCATGAGTAAGAAACTGGCGGCTGGGGCCGATTGCATCCTCCTTGATGTTAAAACTGGTAGCGGTGCTTTTATGAAATCTGTTGAAGATTCCATCAACCTTGCAAAAGTAATGGTAGGAATCGGATGGGGTGCAGGTAGAAAATGTGCGGCACTTGTAACCGATATGGATATTCCACTTGGATATGCCATAGGTAATTCTCTGGAAGTTATTGAAGCTGTTGAAACACTCAAAGGAAAAGGGCCTAAGGATTTAACAGATTGCTGCATTGAGCTTTCTGCAAATCTGTTGGAATTGGCAGGAATAGGGAATAGCGAACAATGCATGGACCAAGTTAAGAATGCCATATCCACAGGAACTGCCTTCGAGAAGCTGTGTGAAATGACCGAAGCACAAGGCGGAGATTCTACTGTACTAAGAGATACATCAAAATTCGGAATCTCACAGATAACTCATGAAGTAAAGGCGCCAACAAGCGGCTATATATCTGCGATGGATACCGAAGCTATAGGCATTGCATCTGTGATGCTCGGTGCAGGACGCGAAACAAAGGATAGTCCGATAGATTACAAGGCAGGTATCATGCTCAGGAAGAAAACGGGAGATTATGTAAATAAGGACGATACATTAGCAGTATTCTATACTTCTAATAAAGCCTTTTTGAAAAACTCTCAGGAACATTTTCTGGACGCATTAAAATTTTCTGATTCGAAGCCTTTATGTAAACCGTTAGTATATGCAAAGATTGAGAAAGAAAAGGTTACTCTTTATTAACATTTGGCAGTCTAAATAAAAATATAAAATATTAATCTGGAGGGATTTTTTATGAAGAGAATTTTGGCAATTGTAATGGCTGTATTGCTGATTGGTACTTTGTTTACAGGCTGCGGTGCTACTGGAGCGGGAAAGGGTTTTGACATAGCGCTCATTACTGACAAGGGAAATATCGATGACAAATCCTTTAATCAGGGTTCATGGGAAGGTTTAGTTGCGTTCGCTAAGGAAAATAAAATCACACACAAATATTACAAACCCGAAGAGGCATCAGATGCAGGCTACTTGGCAGCAATTGATTTGGCTGTTACCGGTGGTGCAAAAGTTATTGTAACACCTGGTTTCTTATTTGAAGTTCCGGTATATGAAGCACAGACCAAATACCCGAATGTGAAATTTATTCTTTTGGATGGAACACCACACACAGCAGATTATAAAACATTCGAAACAAAATCCAACGTTGCAAGCGTTACGTATGCTGAAGAACAATCCGGTTATCTTGCAGGTTACGCTGCAGTTCTTGATGGCTTCACCAAACTCGGATTTATGGGTGGTATGGCAGTTCCCGCTGTTCAGGCATTCGGCTACGGATATCTCCAGGGTGTTGAAGCTGCAGCTACCAAATTAGGAATAGCTGATGGCGGTATTAAAGCAACTTACCACTATACAGGAGACTTTGCAGAGACAGATACAAACAAAGCTGCTGCAAAAACCATTTACCAAGAAGGTGCTGATGTTATATTCGCTTGCGGTGGTTCAGTAGGAAAGAGCGTAATGGCTGCTGCAAAAGAATCCGGTAAAAAAGTTATTGGTGTTGACGTTGACCAGAGATATGACAGTGATACTGTCATCACATCTGCAACAAAGGGCCTTGGCGCTTCAGTTCAGGCTGTTCTCAGTGCAATTTACAAGGATAAATCCTGGGACAAATTCGCTGGCAAGACTACTGTTTTTGATGCATCCAACAGTGGTGTAGGACTTCCTACTACTATTATCGGTGAAGCAAACGGAAATGCTTTTGACAGATTCAGCAAGTTTACAAAAGCTGATTATGATGCAGTATACGCTACACTTTCTAACGGTTCTGTTAAGCCAATCCGTACAATCAAAGTTGCTGCTGAAAGCGGATATGCAACATCCAAAGAACTTGTTTCCGGACTTGGTCTCAAAAAGGTTGCAGTGACAGTTAGATAAAACTCCGTAATATTACCTAATTTATGAGGGAGTAGTTATATAAAGTGGGGAAGGGCAACAGTCTTTCCCCAGAGTCTTTCCCCTGTAAGTTTGCAAAGCAAATAAGATTAAACTGATGAAAGAGGGCAATATGGAAGAATATATTATTGAAATGCTTAATATTACAAAAGAGTTTCCTGGCATTACAGCTAATGACGATATTACCCTTAAGTTAAAAAAGGGTGAAATCCACGCTTTGCTTGGTGAAAACGGTGCTGGAAAATCCACGCTTATGAGCGTACTCTTTGGATTGTACCAGGCTGAAAAGGGTGAAATTAGAAAAAAGGGAGAAGTTGTTAAAATAAACAATCCCAACGATGCCAATGCCCTAGGCATTGGTATGGTACATCAACACTTTAAACTTGTAGAGATTTTTACTGTACTTGAGAATATCATATTAGGCATTGAGCCTAACAATGTGGGCTTTTTGCAAAGAAAAGCAGCCAGGGAAAAAATAATGATGTTGAGCAAACAGTATGGATTGAAGGTAGACCCTGATGCATTAATTGAAGATATTTCAGTCGGAATGCAGCAGCGAGTCGAAATTTTAAAAATGCTATACCGTGAAAACGAAATTCTGATTTTTGATGAACCAACCGCTGTTTTGACTCCACAGGAAATAGAGGAGTTAATGGAAATCATGCGTGGATTTGCGAGAGAAGGTAAATCCATACTTTTCATCACTCATAAATTAAATGAGATAATATCGGTAGCCGATCGCTGCACAGTCTTGCGTAAGGGTAAATACATCGGAACAGTGGACATAAAAGATACCACCAAGGAAGAACTGTCAAGAATGATGGTTGGCCGTGACGTACTCCTGACTGTGGACAAAAAGGCACCAAACCCGGGAAAAGTGGTACTTTCCGTCAGGGATGTCACTGTCTCCTCTAAAACGAATAAAAATAATGCTGTTAAGAATGTATCGTTTGATGTGAGAGCAGGTGAAATAGTCTGTCTTGCGGGTATTGAAGGAAACGGTCAATCCGAGTTTATTGCAGCCCTGACAGGTTTGGAAAAGATTAGTGGCGGAAAGATTACTCTCGGTGACAAGGATATTACCAAGGAGACAATCCGTAACCGAACCAAAGCAGGCATGAGCCATATTCCGGAGGATAGGCAGAAGCATGGTCTTGTTCTGGACTATACACTGGAGGAAAATATAGTGCTGCAGCGTTACTGGCAGCCTGAGTTCCAGCGTTTCAACTTTATTAAAAGTGACGAGGTACGCTCCTATGCTGAAAAATTGATTGAACAATACGATGTTCGAAGCGGACAAGGTCCCATTACCATTGTACGAAGCATGTCGGGTGGTAACCAGCAGAAGGCCATTCTGGCTCGTGAAATGGACAAGGAACATAACTTGTTGATTGCAGTGCAGCCTACCAGAGGTCTTGATGTAGGAGCTATTGAGTACATTCACAAACAGATTGTTGCAAGACGTGATGAAGGCAAAGCGGTGTTACTTATGTCCTTTGAGCTAGAAGAGGTTATGAATGTAAGCGACCGTATACTTGTCATGTATGAGGGTGAAATCGTGGGTGAACTTGACCCCAAGACTGTTACTGTTCAAGAACTCGGTCTATACATGTCGGGAGCAAAACGAAATACGGTAAAGGAGATTAGGCATGAAAAATAGTGTTTCTTCCCCAAAAGCATTTAAAATAAGTAAGGTAACCAAAAGCAAAGGCTTTTCAGCATTTACGGCAGCCCTGCTGGCCATATTCCTCGGCCTTGTTTTTGGATTTATAGTTATGATTGCAGCAAACCCGGCAGATTCCTTTACAGGCTTTCAGATGGTGTTGCTGGGAGGATTAGGGCGTATTGGAGACGTATTCTACTTTGCTACCCCAATTCTGATGACCGGTCTAGCTGTGGGCTTTGCTTTCAAGATGGGACTGTTCAACATCGGGGCATCAGGGCAGTATACAATGGGTATGTTCTTTGCACTGTATGTTGGGTTTATGTGGGACTTGCCTGCCGGTATACATTGGCTGGTCTGTGTAATAGCAGGCATGATAGGCGGCTTGCTCTGGGGTCTGATACCTGGTATATTCAAAGCACTATTAAATGTGAACGAGGTAATAACCTCCATTATGTTCAATTATATTGGTATGTACCTTGTAGATATGCTCGTACAGGGAAATGCCACAATGTATATTCCTACAAAGACCAGAACGGCGTATCTTTCTGAGTCGGCGCTGATACCGTCTCTTGGGATTGCAAATTCAAGCGTTAATATTTCTATCATTATTGCAATAGTCATAGCTCTGATTTTATACATCGTGTTAAATAAAACCACCTTCGGCTACGAACTAAAGGCAACAGGCTTTAACAAACACGCCAGTACCTATGCAGGTATGAATGGAAAGAAGAATATTATATTTACTATGGCAATAGCAGGAGCAATGGCAGGTTTGGGAGGCGCATTTGCCATTCTGGCACCATCCACTATTGCCGGAAGCAGTATGACCTATGAGCCTATCAATGTAATTGCTGCCAACGGATTTAACGGTATTGCGGTAGCCCTTCTCGGAAACTCCAGCCCCATCGGAATTATCTTTTCGGCATTGTTTGTATCATACATCCAACGCGGAGGTACTCTGGCAAGTTTATATGGCTTCAAACCGGAAATTATTGATGTGGTTATTGCCGTTATAATTTATTTTTCAGCATTTGCTCTGTTTATGAATTCTTTTGTGGGCAAACTTTTTAAAAGAAATAAGAAAGAGAGGGTGTAAATATGGATACATTTTACTACTTGATTCAAAATACACTTCCGGTAGCTATTCCGCTGCTTTTGGTGGCACTTGGAGGTATGTTTAGTGAACGAAGTGGTGTCATAAATATTGCCCTTGAAGGGATTATGCTATTCGGTGCATTTTTTGGCTGCCTATTTGTTTATTTTATGAAAGGCTCACCCATGAATGCACAGTTGATATTAATTCTCGCCATGCTCGCTGCGGCTGTTTGTGGGTTACTGTATTCTATGCTGCTGGCATTTGCAGCTGTTAATATGAAGGCTGATCAGACCATTACCGGAACGGCATTAAATATGCTGATTCCAGCTGCAATACTGCTGTTTTCAAAAATGTTCTTCAATAGTGATGGCATTACAACAGATGTGAACTTTTATATTAAAAAAGTACCGGCACTGGGCGATATTCCAATCATCGGCAGGTTGTTTTTCCAGAATACCTACCTCACTGTTTATTTGGGAATTTTGTTACTTGTAATTTCAACAATAATCTTTTATTTGACAAAGTTTGGGTTGAGACTTCGTGCATGTGGAGAACATCCGCAGGCCGCTGACTCAGTCGGTATAAATGTATACGCTATGCGCTATTCTGGTGTCGGCATATCAGGTATCTTTGGTGGTATTGGAGGGTTCTTCTATGCAGTAGGCATTATGAACAGCAACATTAATGGTCATACCGGCGTTGCGGGATTTGGTTTCCTGGCATTGGCAGTAATGATTTTCGGACAATGGAAACCGCTGAAGATATTACTTGCAGCATTATTCTTCGCATTCCTTCGTACACTGGCTTACTCTGTTTCATTGATCCCATTTCTGGATGCCTTGAATATCAATCAAACCTTTTACAAAATGTTGCCTTATATCGCAACCATGATTGTCCTTGCATTTACTTCACAGAAATCAAGGGCTCCAAAAGCGGAAGGAATTCCTTATGATAAGGGCTTGAGATAATTATTATTATGATTTTAGAAATACAGTCCTGATTTACCGTGATAGTGTCGAACCAGCCAGATACTTATCTGGCTGGAATATTGTAAAGAGGAAATAAGAAATTAGATCAATCGGAGTTCTTCTAAAGTCTTTTTCAGTAGTTGAAACTGCTCAGATGATACTTTTATTACATTTCTTCCAGATGAAATAAACCCTTCTCTTACAAGCTTATTAACTGTTCGGCAGATTGTTTTTTCGGAGAAACCTGTTTCATCTGCTATTTCACTATACTTTTTATAAATTGTAATCACCGGTTTCCCGGGTGTCATATTAATAGAATAATTATATAGATAAATTAGTAGCCGCTGATAGGAATTAAGAAATAAATACTCGCGGTTTATCTTGGACTCTTGTGTAAGTTTATAGGCAAGCAGGCGGCAAATTATGTTTACAGCTTCGATATCACATTGCATCCAGCTTAAAAAGTCTTTTACATCTATGGCGATAAGTGTTGACTTTGTTTTGGCAATAATATTTATCTGATAATTGTTTTTATTTGTTAGTGCCTCAAATTCACCAATTATATTTACAGGATTTAATTCAATAAAATTGTATGTAACATCAGGTTCGAAGGCATCAACACCCTGCAACTTTCCAGTGATATGAATGTATACTTTATCTGCTTTTTGATCAGTGGATATTAATGTCTGACCAGGCACCAGATTCTTAATGGCAGATCGATCTGTTATATATTTAGGAGCATTCTTAAAAAAACTTATAAGCATTTGCTTGTCTTTATCTGATACAATAAGCGGTAAGACATCGGATAAATTAAACATTTATATAACCTCGTAAAGTAAGAATTATTAGTACGTTATTATTAATAATTATTAGCAGTTCAGATTAAACTATAAGCAAAAAAATCATAATTAATAATCATTTTATACTAATTCAATAAAATTTCATCAAACAATGAGTATATATTTTATTGACTATAAAAAATAATACAATTATAAGTGAGTGTATACGAATGTGTCGATTTAAAGAATATAATTTAAAAGAATTTTTCATAAAGATACTTATAGTATGTATAGGTGTTACATCAGCAGCATGTGGGGTTGCAATTTTTTATACTTTGAATATCGGAACTGATCCTGTATCTGTATTTGTAGACGGTCAGCACCAAATATTTGGGCTTAGCTATGGTTCTGTAAATTTGATTGACAGTTTAGTTTATTTTGTTGTTATCCTTATTTTTAGCAGAAATCTGGTTAACCTGGCAACCTGGATTTCAGGCTTTGCAATGGGACCGCTGATAAACCTGTTTACTGGGATGTTTAGTAAATTAATATTACCTGAAGGGACATTTACTCTTCAATTTACAGCTTTTAGAGGCTTTGTATTTATACCTCCTGGGCAAGATTATTTAGTAAGGCTGTTAATGTTGATACCTGCAGTAATTTTACTTGGCTGCGGCTTAGGGCTATACTTATCTGCAAATATGGGGGCAGCTCCAGTTGATGCGTTGGTACTTTTTATTTCGGGGAAGTTAAAAAAGCCCCTTAAAGAAGTTAAGATTGCTTTTGACTTTATTGTGGCAATAATTGGTTTCCTTTTGGGCGGAGTAGTCGGCGTCGGTACAATTGTAGCAATTGCAATGACCGGTCCTATTATAAATTTAACGATAAAAACAGTGGGAAAACTAAATAAAACGGTCATATGAAATAGATGTAACCGAGGAAGAGTCATAAGGGATGAATATTATTGCACCTGCTGATGGTGAGGTGTTTGATGGACACAAAGAATCCCTGTATAATAAAATTGAAGCGAAGGTAATGAACGTTGATGGTAATATGTTACTCTTGAAAGGATGAACAATATGATACTGGATTTGCTGAAAAAGCGAAAAAGTGTAAGAAACTTCACAGGAGAAGAGGTTCCGGAAGAAGTTACTAGGTATATACTTGAAGCCGGGAGGCTGTCACCATCCGGTGGAAACGGGCAGCCGTGGAAATTCGGATTGATAACGGATAAGTCCTTGATTAACGAAATAGCTGACATAGCTTATAACCAGAAATGGATAAAAACAGCCAGCTTTCTGATTGTTCTATGTACATATAATGTAGACAAATCACAAGGTGGCAGAGGTATTCAAAAAGCACGTTTCCCGGGTATGGCTGAAATCATAGATAATATGAATGATCAGATTTATAATAGACTACATATGGAAGAACACCAAACAAAAATCCCCGGAACACATATGGCCATGGCTGCATTAGAACATGGGCTGGGGTCAACATGGATTTCTTATTTTCATGTGGATAAACTTACACATCTTCTAAATCTGCCTAAACCTTATATTACTTCGGAGATTATTGCTTTCGGTTATCCGGCTGACAATCAAAAAGTAACAGCTAAAAAGAGTTTTGATGAGGTTGTATTTTACAATAAATATTAACATCGCAAGCTAGGAAATATTTTCACTTAATCCCTATGATAAACTTAAGTTACCGTACGGAAAAGGTAATTAATAGGAGCACGAAAATGACCACAATTGAACTGTTACAGAAGTCAATTGAATACATTGAAGAAAATTTAAAGCGTGAGCTTTCATTGCCCGAGCTCGCAGAGAACTCAGGATATTCAACGTATCATTTTTGCCATATTTTTTGTGACTTTGTAGGTATGCCTGTAACAGCTTTTATAACGAAACGCAGGCTTCAACATGTGATTTATGATGTTCAATATGGCAGCAAGCTGGTTGATACTGCACTTTTGTATGGCTTTGATACCCACGCGGGATTTTTCAAAGCATTCAAACGGGAATTTGGCTGTTCTCCTACAAAGTATCTAAAAATTAATACTGCTAAGAAACCAAAGGCAGTAAACTTAAGGGAGTCGAGAGTTATGCTTACACAAACACAAATAAGGCAACTATTATCCAATTGGGAGATTGACACGAAAGCTGATATTTGCAATACATATACAGCAGGTGGTGAAATAAAATCCGACAATTCATGGGTGATAGGTGAAAATTATATTTTTAAAACAGGTAAAAATATTGCGGGACTCAAAACACACATTGATATTTCAAGAGCACTTCAAAAGAGTGGTATGGTTGTGGCTTGCCCGGTAAAGACCAAAAGCGGTGAAGATTTTATTGTTGACGATGGACGGTTCTATGTACTTACAAACCGAATTACAGGTGAGTTTTTAAGTCCTGAACAACGCTATACCGGGGACATAATAGAAACAGGTAAAAAGTATGGGGCTGCTATTGGTAAACTCCATAACATTTTAAAAATTCAGGATAGCAACTTAGATGTTAATGACAGTAATCTTTATGATACAGTTATTAACTGGGCTCTGCCTGAGACAAAGCGGAATATGGAGCAATGGGGTTGTCCGTTACCCCAAGAATTTTATTCTGATTATACTGAAAATTTCAGCAAACTTTACGACAAGTTACCCAAACATATTATCCATCGCGATGCTAATCCGTCAAATATTATGTTTAATAATGGTGAAGTAAGCGGCTTTATTGATTTTAATATCAGCGAACGGAATGTAAGAATTTTTGACCCTTGCTACTGTGCTACGGGAATTTTATCAGAAGCGGGTGAAGTTGACAGTAACTTTGACAAATGGGTAGAAACATTAAAAGGAATATTTCTCGGGTATGATGGCATTTGTAAATTAACTGATATTGAGAAGCGGGCAATTCCATACGTGATTTATTCTATTCAAATGATATTCATTGCATGGCTGATTGAAAATGAGGCATATAAAAATTGTGCTATGCAAAACAGAAAAATGCTTGTTTGGATTTGGGAAAACAGGAACAAATGTTTTGGGACATTGTAATTAAATTAAAAACAGCTTTCTATGATATGTTTTAATCATAGAAAGCTGTTTGTCATAATTTTAATTCACAGACTTTATCTTTCTTCGATAGTTACATCGTCAAACCAGGCAGTTCCTGTTACGAAGCCAGATAAATCACCAAGTTTGCAATTGATTCTGATACTTGAATTGTTTCCTGAGTTGAAATCTACATAAACCTGTCTCCATTCAGTATCTGCATCGAGAACATATGGAGATGTTACTGTGGTTGATCCATATCTTACAGAGAGGTTTGCACCTGTGGTTCCGCCACTTATATTTCTTGTTTTTACCCATGTACTTACACGATAGTCGGTATTTGGCTCAACAGGGATATCTTTATACAAAAAAGCATAATTGGCAGCTTGGTTAGATAGAATACTTACAGAACGCAAACCACTGTGCTTAACGCTGCTGTCCGACATAGATATTGAATTGGTATCCGGATTACTATTAAAGCTGTAGAATGACCATCCGGATGCTTTATTATTTAAAGAAAATTCAAATCCCAGATTATAATCCTTTTCTACCTTAAAATCATCAAACCATACTGTGCCGGTCACTCCTGCTCCCATCTGCAATTTTATATTCATGTTGGTGTTGTTCCCGGAATACCAATGTAGGTATACAGGGGTCCAGTCATTAGTACCTGATAACGAAGTACCATTGGTATATTCATTAATAATATTTCCATTTACGCTAAAATATGCACCCATATAATAGGGATTAGTAATATTGGAGGTTTTTACATATCCACTAATCAGATAATGGGTGTTTGGCTCTACAGTTGTATTAAGATCATAGGAACCGGGATTATTACCGCTAATTTTTGCTGAGTAATTTCCACTATATTTAACTGTCGGATCTAAAGATAATTCTCCACCATTCCATATGTTTCTAGTCCAGCCACAGGGTGTGCCATCAGTATTTAATGACTCGAACCCCGGGTTAGGAATTTCCTGAGGGAATACATTCATTCTTGAAACATAAATAGTAAAATTCTGAACATATTTGTTGATAGGTTCACCTGAAAGGTCCTTATTATACGCAGTTATGGTAACATTATATGAATTTCCCGCCTGTGAGGACTGCGGTATCCAGTCTATGGTTTTGGTATTGCTGTTATATGACGCTCCATCCGGTAGTCCGGCAACATCCAGAAAAACCTCATCGTTTTCGGAATCTGTTGTTTGAAAATTAATTTTAAACGGTTTGTTTGGGTAAGCATTTACATCGGAAAGATCATTTGTGACAAGAGGACATTTGTTAGCGGGTTTAGTAAAGTTATATTTTATAGTCGGATCACCCAAAAGAACATATATGGGGTATTCGAATATATATGATGTACCTTGCGTTATTTCATCCGTTTTTCTTGAAACAAGATTTTTAAATGCAGTACCTATACATTCAGATTTTAAATCTTGAAAATACTGTCCATCAGGATAAGTGCAAGCAGGTATTGTCACTCCTGTTACATTATAAACATATGAGTTCTTTAAAGTGCTATATGTATCTGCATTGTTGAACAGAAAGGCAGCACCTAGATTTTGTGTTGTATAATCGCAAGCGGAACATGAATTAAGGTGTATATAGTTTACTTTAACGGTCATGCCGTTAATATCTTCTATAGCTGGCTGATCAAACTGGCAGGAATCCTCTGTCCCGTTGGGATAAGTAGGTACACTCCAACCAGTTGGAGATGAATGAATAGTTTCATACCCTATCCTATATCCGCCATTAAGAAGCTCAAGAAATTTGTTTTTATTTGTTGATGTTTTATTGGATACTTCATAAACATCTGTTTCTAAATCTTTAAAATAGGAGACTTTATCAAACTCACTAGCAATAAAATCATCGTCGGTAAAGCAAAAGGCTTTAGGGTCAAAACTCATATTTCCTCCTGTCAGACGAAAATCATGTATCTTTGAAAGGTACGCCTTGATTTTAATTCCTTCCTGCTGAACAGAATCTGAGATAGCTCCTGCTGATATCCTTCCGTATATCATGTCCGGTATATATAACGGGTTATCAGGACTTGCAGGTTGTCGTGGTGAAGTAGAGTAATCGTAATAGCTCTCATAGATACCGTCGTTACCCAGATCGGTCCAAGTGCCCATATCTGCATAAAATAAATCAGAAGGCCCCTGATCATTTGAATTTGGATCAACTCTCCAAATAGCATTCGGAATTGATGGGGCGGAACCTATAATTACAAAGCCCTTGTAACCTTGATCATAATATCCCCTGATTACTTGCTTTAAGGCACTGGGGGTTTCGCAAACATGGAAACTTTCGTCTCCTGCATAGTTGCTGTCCGGTACGTTATTAACTTTTATAAGTGTAGGGGACCAACCCTCATTTGTTAAATCTGACATGTATGTATTTAATTCGCTTTGACATGAGGAATATAATTTACTGCTTGCAATTACCAGAAATCCGTTTGGTATACAAACAGGTTCAGAACCCCATATTTTAATGTTATTTATGTAAGCAGTTACTTTGCTCCACTCTGCATAAGCGGTATTTGTTGAGCTGAAG
>JAEZIU010000212.1 GCA_023436485.1 Bacillota bacterium
GCATTAGCCCGGTATATCTATATAGTTTTGCCGATAATATTTCATCTTTTTTCTCATCTTCAAGCCTTTGAAGTATTGACTGGTATTTCATATACCTTTCCCTCCCCAACCATTAAACTTTGCTGCATCAATTACAATTTATAATTCCTTTATTGTGCCTTCGCTATAGTAAAAGCTTGTTCTAAGTACGGGTTTTTGAATCTCCTTCTGGATTCGCTTAATTTCAAAAAAGGTGTTCGGAAATGCCTTTTTAAGAATTGTTATTTCTCCTTCTCCCTTAACTTTAAGATAACCTGAGATATTCTTTCTTACTTCCTCCTTTGCCTGCAAATCAGTTCTAATGCTATTGTAAATTTCATTAAGCTTCTCATACTCATTTTTTCTTGATTTTCCTGCATCAGATATGTTAAAAATAGATATTTGCTGTTTATACTGGTTCATTGAGGTTTTAAGCTGTTCTATTTCCTGTGTGAGTTGTTCAAGTGAATCTTTGAGCGCAATCCTGTCAAAGCCTTTAACAGATATATTGGTTCTTTTCTCGCTGGGTGTACCATATGTGGCTGCAAGCACCCTGATATCTGCAGTTATATTTCCTCCGATAATCTGGCCTTTTAATGATTCCAATATAACTTCCTTAGCAATAATATTACTGTTCAAGCAGTAAAATCCTACATGTACACTTCCATCGCAAATAATCTCTGCATCCGCAACAAACTTTAGATATAGATTTTTTTTACATTTTATAACAGTTTTACCCTTGCCCGCTATGCCACCTCTTATATAAATGCTTCCCTCACTGCTGTTTATTTCTCTACAACTGCCAACCCCATATTCACTAAGTACTTCTATATCCTTTGTAGTAGTTATTGTATAATTATCTTCAACTGTTCCTTTGACGGTCAGGTACCCGTCAAAATCAACGTTTCCGGTTTTAACTCCAACGTTATCACCTATTTCTAAGTGATTGGATACGCCTATACTGTCACCTGCGAAATAAACAGCTCCTTTCCTCACGGCAAATAGAGTTGTTTTTCCCTCTTCTTCTACAGCTCTTACTGTTTTGCGATCAAAAAAAATGGGGTAGTCTTTTCCGGGCATGGGTTTTATAGGATTCCCGTATACGGTTTTACCTTCTTTTCCCGGAGTTGCATGTGTTTTTTGGCCAAGCCATTCTCCTTCTGACACCATGTTTATAAGATTAAGGTCATAGTGATCCGCAGTACCGTCTTCTTTAATTTCCGGTTTGGCTTCTTTTATCTGATATAACTTATTTTGAGAATCCTTTCCGTTCTGAGGAAGTTCCCCTTCAGCTATTAGTACCGTTTTGCCGACAACCAAATTTAATAGCACGTCCTTTTTTATGCCATAGACTACACCTCTACGGTTTAATTCAAGAACTACCTCTTTGATTAAGTCCGTCCCTAAAATTTCTTGTTGTGCCACATTAACGGTTACGAAAGCTCTTAATTCATCTCCGGATACTTCTATACATATTCTTTCTTTTGCACTGGCAAATTTTTTGGGGTCTTGTGGAGCCAATACAAGTGCATTTTTAATTACTGCAAAGTTTGTTACTTTGATTTCAGAATGTGAATTTAGAATTTTTTGAAACTCATCTATACTTAATCCTTTTTTCAAGGACTGTATGTAAAATCCATCATCCCGTTTAGTTATGATAATATACGGAGAAGAATAGATAGTGATATTTGCTGACATTTGAAATCCCCCTTGGTTTCATCTAAAACGCTACAAATGCCGGTGTCCAAATTATCTCACTCTCAGTCTGTATTACAATCTTATCTGATTTCTTCTTCTTTCTTGTAACACGCTGTCCAGCGCCGTTGCCTCGTTCACTGCTGTCTCTAATTTTTCAACCATTTCTTCAGATTCTATACTTGATATTATCTGGTGCTTGAACATGTTCAACATGCTCTCTATATAATCAAGTCTTGCATGAATTCTTTCTAACTCGTTTCTCTCCTCCTTGACTCTATCAATAGTTTTTTCATCCATTTCAATTATGTTATTAATATCATCAAGCATCCTGTCATCTTTCATAAAACTTATCTTCCTACGATTTGCGTTGATTTTATTCATTAAATCACTGATATTAATTTCTGACAATTCTTTACTTCTTATTGAATAATTGGTAATAAGCTTTGTGTAGGAAATAACAAGCTTTAAACTCTGTTCTACGATTTTTTCCTTAAGATAACTGTATTCATCGCCTCGTTTTTGCGAGTTAACGATATCGTTTTTATCCTGCATTATCTTTCTCAATTTTTGTTTCTGAACCGGATTTCCGAAGTTTCTTGCCTGTGCAGATAGCCTGTTGCACTGCCGATTCAAATCATTAATTTCTTTTCTCTTTTCCTTCCTTTTAACCTCTTCCTTATAACTGTTACTGAACATGCTTTGCATAACCATAGCAAGGTATACCAGAACACCCGCTCCGTATGCTCCTGTTAAAACCAAAGAGTATTCGGCAGTCGTCTGAGACACAATCATGCTTTGAACCTGGCTATTATTGCTTATTAAATTGATCAAAGCCGTCCATATAATCAACGTTGAAAAATTTCTGAATCTTAAAAGTGCACTTACAAATAAATTAGAATTCATAATTCCCTCTGCTTACATAAAAAATTCAATCCTATAGAAAAAGCTGATAAAAAAGGCAATCAAGGTACCTACCGAATTTGTACCCAACCTCCTTCATTTCACCGCAAAGCTTAAAACCTATTTTCTCATGCATTTGAATACTTACTTTATTATCCGTAGTAATACACGAAATAATAACATGGTATCCTGCTTCTCTCCCAAGCTGTATAACTGAATCCATAAGTTTTTTTCCTATACCCCTCTTCTGAAAATCGGGGTGAACATACACAGACAGCTCGCAAGTTTTTTTGTAACCTTCCTTTGTCCTGAACTCAGATAGACTTGCATATCCTGCAATCTCTTCATCTTTTGCATACACGATTAAAGGAAAACGTCCCCCCCCATAATGGGAAAACCATACAGCTCTTTGCTCTATGGTTTGCGGGTTTATATCAAATGAGGCAGTTGTATTTTCAACCGCCCAATTGTAAATATCCGTAATTTTTGGTAAATCTGCTACGATTGCTTCTCTAATATGTGTATCCATTTTGTACTATCCTTATTCATCAATTAATTTGATATCTTGTTATCCGTTTTTTCTTTTACCTCAAATCCACCGTTATCTCCTCCGAGAAGTGCCTCTGCTCTGGCTTTTGCCCTGTCTCTTGCAGAATTCATATCCAGCTTTTTCAGCTTCATGTCAATATTATCCGAATTAAGTGACTCCACTGCATTAGCCCTTGCAGTCTTTTTGTTAACTATATCGCGAGCTCTGTCAAGGCTGTCGTTAACATTTCCTACGCTGCTGTTCTTTGAAGTATACTGTGCATTAACAGAGTTAATATTTTCGCGCAGATTAGCCATTTTGGCTTGTGATTTAAGAGTTTTCAGCTCATTAAGTTTTGCATTCATCTCAGACTCAAAAATCTTGTAGTCTTCACGTATCTTTTGAACCTGTACCATGGCATTATCATAAGTTGCCTTATGTGTCTCATATACAGTCTGATATTCTTCTTCCTGAACCAGAAGTTCAACTAAAAGATCCTTATCTCCAACCCTCTGTGCAGACTCAACTCTTGCTTTTATAGCATTAAGATTCTTCTCGGCTGTTTTCATCTCTATTTTGATCATTTCAGCACTTGTTTGGATTTCAATAATTTGTTGCTCAGCCTGACGTCTTGCCTTATCTATCTGGTTTTTTATATCTTCGAACAATGCATCAGGGTTTCTTTCCTCAAGATTTCCAACAAATAAGCCGAAAAATCCTCTAACCATCTGTCCCAGTCTACTAAATAAACCCATTATTCTATTCCTCCTTAAAAGTATATAAATACTATTTTTTACAATGTTTTAAATAAAATTTATCTACCTGACATAAGATACTTTAAATTTATAATAAAAACACAGTAATGTAAATAATTATTTGTAAAAATGCCATATATTATTGGCCTAAGGATTTATCAAACCTGGACCAATACTTTTCCGGTAGCAGATCAATATCATCGCACTCAGCAATAGCAAGCTCTGTCATAAATTCTATCTCTTGAGTACTTGGCCTGCACTTTTTGAGAGCCTCTTTAAGAATCTCATCCGTAATTACAGGATGATCCTCTGTCTTGTTGCAGGCAAGTTCGTATGCTTTTCTTACAACTGTATCTATTTCGGCTCCCGTGTAGCTTTCTGCCAATTCAGAATATGGAATAAAGTCCTGAATATCGGTATTAAACCCGTATTTTTTAATTATTATTCTGAAAATTTCTGCACGTTCCTCTTGTTCAGGCAGTAGTACAGGTATTTTTTTGTCAAACCTTCCGGCTCTTTTCAAAGCAGCATCAAGAAGGTCAGGTCTGTTTGTTGCAGCAATAAAAATAATTCTTCCCCTATTATTTGTATTACTGGTAAATTGTAAAAATTCACTAAAAATATTACTACTTACTCCGCTGTCGCCAGACTCTCCCCTTCTGAAAGCTGTATCAATTTCATCTACAAAAACTATAACAGGTTCCTGTGATTTAGCTCCCAGAAGACACTTTTTGAAGTTCTTTTCACTCTCTCCGACATACTGTCCCAAAATCCTTGACATATCAATCTTTACGCAATTAAATCCGCTTGATTTTGCCAAAGCCTCAACCAACAAAGTTTTTCCCGTTCCCGACGGTCCGCATAGAAGAATCCCCATTGGAACTCTTCTTGAATCTCCCCTTCTGATTGGCTCTATAATATTTTTTGTAAGATAGGTCTTAGCTGCTTCCATTCCGCCAATATCATCAAAAGCTATCTCAGGGTATATAAAATCAAGAACATCTCCGTATTCCTTTTTTAAAACCTCATGTTTTTTTTCTTTTATAAAATCAAAACTAATAGGTACACCCTCTGCCTCTGCCTTTAGCTTTATATCTTTTATACTTTTCCTGTTCAATCCCGATGAGAGCTTTGCAAATTGGTCTATAGAAATTTCAGATGTGGTAGATTTGTCATTAAGTAGAAATTCAATATAGCTTTTTCGTTCCTCTTCTCCCGGAAGTTCCACAAGAATGGGCTCTATCCTGTAGGAGGATTTTAAAAATTCACGACTGATATCAACAAGGTTGTCCGCCAACATAAATATTGTACTTCCCACCGATGAAATCTTAGAATTAACCGACCATTCAGACATCCATATCAAAGCCATTCTTTCTTCTAAAGTCATACTTCCGATATCACCTGAAGGCACTATTTTTTCCGCATGATCTATAAACAACGCCATTTTTGTACTTTTTAACGCAATATCTATAAACGGAAAAATTCTGGAGGGTGTTGAAAAAAATAATTTCGTCGCACCGTTGTCGGTTATTTTGTTAAATTCTCTTTCCATTTCAGGGGCCAAAAAAGTAAGGCCTCTGGAAATATCATAAAATGCTACAATTCCAAAATTCCTTTGCTTTATAAATTCATCGTCTATATACCTGAAAAAATTCCTTGTATTATCCATGGTGTCTTTTACATTAAAGTAAAATAGAAACTCATGGGATATACCCGATTTATATTTTGATAAAAATTCATTAAACCACATGTTTTTTTCCTCTTTGTAAATTAATCAACCTACTCTTTATTATATACAAAAAATATCAAAATGTCTGTTAACCTAATTAACTAATAATTAACTATTGCCTTTTTGCATCTTCAAAGAAGAAAGAATTGTGGATTCCTGATTCATAATGTGAGTTTTGGCTATATTTCTGGCATTTTCCATCGCTCTTGAACTAACAGCCTCATAAATATCATTGTGTTCTTTTATCAAATTTTTAGAATTATTATACTCTTTAAGGTATATAACCCTGAACCTCTGAACCTGCTCTCTTAAATTATTTATAATCGAAATCAGCTTATCATTACGGGATGCTTTGTAAATAATGTCATGAAACTCTACATCCTTCTTTATTGAGCCGTTTAGATTTTCTTTCTCAATATAGGTTGCAAACTGTCCGTTTATGTGCTTTAATTCCTTCAACTCGTCATCTGTAATTCTCTCTGCTGCAAGGGAAGTAGCCAACCCATCCAAAGATGCCCTTACTTCAAGAACATCCATTATGTCCTTGATAGAAAGCTCTGCTACATGGGCGCCCTTCCTCGGAATCATATCCACAAGCCCTTCAAGTTCAAGCTTTCTTATGGCTTCTCTTACCGGTGTTCTGCTAACGCCCATTTTTTCTGCCAGCTGAACCTCCATAAGTCTCTCTCCCGGGCGCAATTCACCTATTATAATAGCCTCTCTTAATGAATTAAAAATCACTTCTCTCAATGGTTTATAGTCATTCAAATTAATTTTTGATAATTTACTAGCCATTATTTTCGATCCTCCCATTAATCCTTCGTAATGTATGTCAAAATACAGTCGTTTCTCTTTTTACTTATTTTACTGTAAGCCTTTTTAGCTGTTTCATCATCTTCAAATAACCCAAAAACAGTAGGCCCGCTTCCGCTCATTATACTTCCGATTGACCCTTTAGTTATTAAATCCTTCTTTATTTTATCTATCAGAGGATACCTCTCTACAGTCACACTTTCAAGAACATTACATAAGTTTTCCCCTATAAATTTTATATCTCTCTTTTCCAGTGCATCTATAAGCATATCTGTTTTTGGCCTGTAAGGAATTTTATCCAATTGAAGACTTTTGAATACGGATGCCGTGGAAACTCCAAACCTTGGTTTTATCAGTATAACAGGGATAGCCTCCATTTTTGGCAAAGGTGTGATTATCTCTCCTATCCCTTCTGCCAGAGCAGTCCCTCCAACAATACAGTACGGAACATCTGCGCCTATTGTCTTTCCAATATCCATAAGCCTCTGTTGATCCAGTCCAATCCCAAAAAGTTCATTCATTCCCTTTAAAACTGCGGCAGCATCGGTGCTTCCTCCTGCCAATCCGGCGGCAACGGGGATCTTTTTCTCTATTTTAATTCGCACACCTGCATTTAGTCCGTATTCTTGAATCACCTTTTCGGCAGCTTTATAGGCTATATTTGAATTGCTAGTCGGTACATACGGTGCTTCACATTCTATCTCAATACCTGATTCTATTTCCTGAATAGTTATGATATCATGCAATTGTAGGGTCTGCATAATCATTTTAAGGTTATGATAACCGTCGTCCCTCTTATTGAGTACATCCAGAGATAAATTTATCTTTGCATGTGCATTTAATGTTATCATTATACATATCCTTTGCTTTTATATTTAAGTACATTATATACAAAATACATACTTATATCAATAAATTCAATGAGAACAAGCCTTCGGCAATTTTTGTTTATGAAATTATAAAAAATAAATACATTAGTTTTAGTAAAGTAAAAAACAAAAAGGTTCTTGATGTACCATCTCAAGAACCTTTTTTAGGACTATGGATATTTTTATATAGCTCTTTTTAAAATAAGTAGCTGCTGTCCCGGCATTAAGATATCCTTATTACTTAAATCATTTACCATTAGAAGATTATCCACAGTTGTCGAGTATTTCTTTGCAATTTTCCACAAACTATCACCGGGTTGCACAATATATATTATTACACTAGGCAGGGAAAGGAGTTTTTTCTCATCCATTACACCTTCCGTAACCTTATTTATAACAGGGATAATTTTATTTGTTTCAACCCTTGCATTGACCCCTATTGCACAGCGAACCTCTACCTGGTCTGACGACAGCATACTATAATTGCAATGTTCCATTTCAACACTTGTATCAACCTTCATATCATCTTTCAAACCCTTAATCTCAACAACATGCTTAAAAGGAATTTCCTTGCTGTGGCAAAATACAGGCTGTTCCTCATCATTGGACAGATAAATTACATTATTTGTCACCGAGCCCTCTACAGTCAATTTTTCGTCCTCTATTTGTGTGTCAGACACGTTGCACTTGCTTAATACATTAAATATTTCACGAACCTCAGGGTTAAAATCCTCAAAATTCAGGGTATCCTTTACAATAACCTGACTCTTATTTTCAGTAACTGTTTCGTCAATTGAAAATTGCTGTTTTTCCAAAATAATTCTGACATTGGGACTGTAGGCATCAGACAGCACCTCAAAGGATTTTTTATACAAGCCGGTTACATAAATATTCAATGTAGCTTCTGCCCTAAGATTTCTGTTCTCTCCGTCACTATCCTCAAAAGGTTCAACTTTGTAGTCAATTAAATCGAAGTCCACATTAACATCTGTATCTTCTCTGACACCCTCCAGTTCAATAAACTGTGTAAATGTCAGCTCATTTTCCATATATTGCATAGTTCTGGTCTCATCATCCGCTATGTACAAAGTAGCAATATTTATGTCCCCTTTTACTACTACATTACCGTCGGATATTTTAAAGTCCTTACCTGAAATCTTTAAATCATTTCTTAGAATTTCGGCTATGGGGGGCTTAGTAGAAGGAAGTTCCATATCCTCCTTTATAATAAAGTTTACTTTATTACTGCCCAGATAATTATTAATATCGATGTCGTCTTTCAAAACCTGGATATCGTCTATACCTGTTATTCCCGAGGCTATCTCCCTGTCTATTTCGTCAAACGCCCTGCAATTTATAGATAAGATAGCTTTTACATTTACCTTTCTTTCATTAAGGAGGGTGTAATCAATATGCTCAATCGTACCCTTTGCTCTGCTTTTGACACCGCTTCTTACCCCGGGTATATCCAATGTATACGAAAACGGAATGTTGGTGGTAATACTTTTAACGCTTCTGTTTTCATCTGCCGAAATATACAAAATCTTAACCAGCAGGCAGCCTGAAACCACAGCTCTGTCAGTGCCTGTGTCACACCCGGTAACGAATACATCTCCATCCAGAAGAAGTATCTTGGCAATATCCGGTTTAACATCCGGAACAATTATATCATTTTCAATAACATTATCTATTGTATCCTCACCTAATAAATTGTTTACTTTAAATGCCTGTTTTAACAACTCCAGAGACATTTTTCCAACCTCCCCTTATCCTCAAATATTGCATATCACACTATTAAATATAAAATCTAACAACTATGTACTATGTAATATATATTTTTTATGTTGTGAGATTATTCCTCAAAAATACTTTTTATTGTATTTTATTCGTCTACAACAACCTGTAAAACAAAAAAGAGACACAAATATTTGTGTCCCCTTTTTGTTTTATTATATTATTAAGTTTCTCAGAAAGCTTATAACATAAATCCTAAGGATTAATAAAAATCTTTAACAAGACTAACATACCTGAATCGTTTTATTATCCTTACATACAACTAATTCAACAGCTTTTGTCAATATATCTGTATAGCTATATGAAACTCTTCTGGTATTATCATACTCGTTCTCAAACTTAACTACGAAAATACTTGGATAAGTATTTTCTAAGACGCCTTCACGTATGAAAGATTTTTTACGTCCTTTATTTGCTCTGAGCTGTACCTTTTCTCCAATACAGCCTTCGATATCTCTCTTTATCTGAAAAAGCTCTCCTTTGTCTATCATGGTATCAC
>JAEZIU010000280.1 GCA_023436485.1 Bacillota bacterium
GGAATAGGAAGCTCATTTTCATAAGCTCCCTATGCCTATGCAAGCTGTTTAAAAATAATGTTATCAAAAGGGACAGAATAAGTAATAAAGGGATACAAATCAGCAAAAACTTACCAGTATTCATAGCTGCTAATTGAAAGGCCTCATTTTCAATCACTGTTTTGTAGTTTTCCATCCCGACAAATTTACTATTAAGAGGAGAAGTAAAGGAACGCCTGATTGCATCCATAAAAGGAATAAAAACGAATATACTTACCCCACATAAACTAGGTAATAAAAACATATATGCAGTTATTATCTTTCTCTTTCTTCTTTTCACTTTCCTTTACTCCTCATATCATAATTTTGCAGCCAAGTAAATACGGTTACAGATTTATTCTCTTTTGTGATATAGATGAATGGACATTTTTTTCTTAGAGGGGTTCCTCCTCATATTTATTGGTACATCCATTTTCCATCTATACAATTAGTAGTTACTCTTTATCATAAATATCAATCTTTTTCATAATAACCGAAGCGATATCCTCAGCTGATTTCTCACCTTCAAAGAATGGTCCAATCTCCTTGGAAATAATGTTAAAAATTGTTGTATCATACTGTATTGGAGTAGTTAATTTCTCCAATAATTTCGTCAACGTTTGTATTTCCAATGGATTTACAGGATATTCCTTAGCAATTTCATAATCAGTCTCTGGATCATAAGCACGCGCACCTAAAAAACTGAAATCTCCATTTATAGTTGACCATTTAATATGAAGATTCCCCCACATATTTAGTGCATTTTTATTAAGTGGAATGCCCTTATCAGTATTTCTGTTTTGCACTTCTTCTGACAATAGAATCTTAATAAAATCTTTTGCCAGATCCTTTTCCTTACTTTTTTTATTAACACCAACCAAACAATATGGTTGAAATGAATCTCTAGCTGACCGGTATTCTAATCCATTAGGAGAGGCCAGTGCTGATGTATGCCCTAATACACTACCTGTAAGTAACAGGGTATCCATATTAGAAATATTAGCTATCATTATTTGACTTTTTTCTTGTGAATATTCAAGAAAGCAGTCTGTATTAAACCAATTTTTATATTTTTCCTTACCATTATACTTATTTATCTTTTTTAACTTAATTAAGAATTCAACTAATTGTTTCTCATCTAACTTTCCATTTTGGAAAAGATTTTGATAATAAAGACCATAGAACCACTTAAATAAATCATTATAATTCAAATTCTCTCCTAATAACGGGAGTTCTGCATGATTCTGGTAGTAATTAACCATACTGTCTAAAGAATTGGTAGAATCCAGAATTTCACTTTTTCCTGCAAAAATACATGCTTCAACTTTCATCGGAAGTAAATAGATTCCTTTGTCCTTCCTATAGCAATCAACAATATTATTATAGATTTCTCCTTTCTTAACAATAGGATCAATGGTATCACTGATATCAGTAAAAATCCCTTTATTAAGGTAATCCTGGGCAGGAAGACCATCACAGACAATAATATCAGCACCATTCCCAGATAAGATATCCGTATTGAGTGCCTTCACGTAATCATCGGTTGATAAAGAATCACTTTCCGTTTTAGGAACCTGGTAATCAATACGAACATCTGGATTTTTTTGCATAAATTTAATACTTGCTTCCTTAATCAAATCTATGTTTTCCAAGGAATATACTGTGAGTGCTTTATCCGGAATTGTAGGAATATTTTTCTTATACTCATAATGCATTACATGATAGATATTTCTTTTATTTTCTTTATAAAAAATATTAAAGCTATTATCAGTAGCCTTCATAAGTTTAAGAATAGCTAAAGATGGTAAACTTAGTGAGGTGTTATCTCCACTTATGATTGTACGAAAGATTGATCCGTTCTTTTTCATGCAATAAAGGCCTTTACTATTAGCTACGTATATATTATCATTGCTATCCTTGCAAATTGCTACATTTGCATAACTCTGTCTTTCCTCTCCTTGCGGGAAAGCTACTGAATTTTTATTTATTCCTGTATTTTTGTCTATAATAAGTATATTATCTATATTCTTATTTACACTTATGATATCATCACCAGTAGATGATAATGTATTAATATTAACATTTTCAAAGTCTAGCAGCTTTTTTCCACTCGTATCATATAATGTTCCCGTATTTGGTTTTATTTGATGAATAAGAACCTCTCCATTCTTCATTACTAAAAAGTCAGTTATATAAGGAAGAAGACCCATATCGTTCTTATGTTCCCAGTCTGGTACAGAGATTTCTCTTTGTGTCCCATCCGACTTTAGTTCTTGAAGCGTAGAATGAAATCCGGCTTTATCAACAGATGATTTTACCAAATAAAGTTTCCCATCATCACCATAATTTAAGATAAAACTATAATACATATCCCCTATTTCCCATTCTGTTTGACTTTGTTCCCATTTTCCTTCTTCCTTTAATATGTAGCGTTTGATTGAGATAGCACCCGTATCTTGTCTCAGTTTTAATGTAAATAATTCACTCTCTCCATTTGGATTTACAAGCATCGTTAATATCGTTTCACTTAACATATCTAACTTAGGTAATGCGATCTCTTCTTCCACATATCTTCCCATGGCCTGATTACTTGGCTTTTTCTTCTCTTTCCCATTATTACAACCAACAAAGCTGGCGCATAGTAAAATAATCGTTAGTAAAATTATAATCTTATGATATTTTTTCATTTTTATTTTGTATGATATTTTGATGAATTAAATCATACACTCCTTTCCCCTTATTTTTTAACTATTTTTCACTCTTCAACTAATTCGTAATTATCATATCAAATAAATCTATAATTTCTTTATATTTAATCTATAATTTTTCTATAATTTACCTGATTTTATTTATTTTATTACCAATTATGATATAATTAGCAATAATAATGCTACATAATGAAAATGAATTATTATCCGCTATTTACAATCCTTATTTTGGAATATTTAGCACACAAAAGATTTGACATATATCTAATTTCATCTATCTAAGGTTAGTTGGAAAGCATATTTTTAAAGAGTATTTAATTTTATTCCAAGGGAAATAGGAACGAAAGGATGGATATCATGAGAATTTTAATTATAGAAGATGATATGAAGCTAGCTAAAGTGATGGCAAATTATCTGGAGCGTAACGGTTTTCTTTGCGATAACTGCCAAAACGGATTAGATGGTTTAGATTTTGCTCAACAGCCGATATACGATTTAATTATTCTTGATCGGTTATTGCCAAATATAGATGGTTTAAGCATATTAA
>JAEZIU010000067.1 GCA_023436485.1 Bacillota bacterium
TGAGTTTGCTACAGCACCAAGAGTGTTGCCTGTCATAGCCCAATCAGCTATGTCGTAATGCGTTTGTAAGGGAGTCATATTAAATATATTTTGAGGGTTATATTGACCGTTTACGACTTCCATTACACAAGTAAATTGTCTGGGCTGGAATATTGCAGCTCTGATGTCACCATGAACCAATTTAAAAAACTCGCCATACGGAACAGTTACCCGGTTCATAACGACAGAGGCAACCCCTCTCATACCGTTGTCCCCCTCACCTTCGGCCTCACATCTTATTAATCTTGCAAGTAGTTCTCGGTCTGTTAATGGCATACTAAATCACCTTAAAAAATAAATTTTCTATTCACAATAGTAGTATATTAAGATGATTTGCTTTGTGTTACATAAGATTTAAGTATTATTTAGCTGAGCCTCTGTAATATAGTGGAGTGTAGCGATATTCAAAGAAATGGAAAGACATTATGTAAAAGGAATACGTTAATTGATTTTGGAAAAAAAGCCGGGTTGAAGCCGGCTTTTTTTAAGCTATTTCTGAAACGAAGT
The DNA here is from genome assembly GCA_023436485.1 of Bacillota bacterium. Lineage (GTDB taxonomy): Bacteria > Bacillota > Clostridia > Acetivibrionales > DSM-1351 > Ruminiclostridium. Next base: position 547 of record JAEZIU010000067.1, read on the forward strand.
GTTCTATAATTCCTCGGGTAAAATGGGCGGCTGCTTCTTCAATAAATCTGGGGAAGTTGATATTTGCATGCTCATCTGCTTTGTCAGAAATAACACGGAATATAATATAATCGACACCGTGTTCGTAACAAACCTGTGCTACGGCTGCACCTTCCATTTCAATACACTTTAGATTTTCTATCTCCTGTGTAAGGCTTAAAACTTTACTGCTGTCTGCAACAAACTGGTCACCGCTTGCAACTGTACCTGTTACAATATTTGGAGTACAAATGTTAAATTCTTTTAAGGTACTTTCATCTACATCAGAATTCAAACAATTAGAGACATAAAACTCAGCAGATTTTTTACCGAGGGATACCATGTGAGGAGGAGCAATAAAAGTTCCCACTCCCAAAAGGGGTATTTCAAACTTGCTGAATCCCGGTAATAAACTGGCATCCATGTCATGCTGCACCAGCTTGTCCGCAACTATAATATCTCCTATTTTTAAGTTCTTGTCAGCCCCTCCGGCAACGCCTGTAAAAAGAACCATGTCAACATTAAAGGTTTCTATAAGTGTAGTAACAGTTGAACCTGCAGCAACCTTGCCACATTTAGAGAATACTAAAACAACGTCTTTACCAAATAGTTTGCCGATATAATATTCACGCATTGCAATAGTTTTTGTTTCATTTATTAACATGCTCTCTGCCAATAGCTTTATTTCTTGTTCCATAGCTCCAATTATTCCTATAAGCATAATTATCCTCCGCTTTATAAATTTAAAAGGTCTGCAGGCACAAATTGCCTACAGACCTATTATAATGGAAATATTATTCAATTTAAACTACCAATTCCATTAATTAACTTTGCAGTACTTCTCCGTTTGTGCTTATTGTTACAATACTCCAGGGTAGCATTTTTCCTGAATTAATCAAGGCAGTTTTAACTGCATTTACAATGCCTCCGCAGCAAGGTACTTCCATTCTGAGAACCTTAACACTGTTAATATTATTGTTTGCAATTATCGCAGCAAGTTTTTCGGAATAATCACCTTCGTCCAGTTTTGGACAACCTATAAGTGTAATTCTGTTTTTCATAAAATCACGGTGAATGTTTGCATATGCGTATGCTGTACAATCGGCTGCAATCAGCAGGTCACAGTTGTCAAAGTATGGTGCGTTTACCGGAACAAGCTTGATTTGACATGGCCACTGCATAAGCTCTGATACCGCAGGAGCAGCTACTGTGTTTGATACAGGTTCCGCTGCCGGAGCTTTTTTTATTGCCATTGCTCTTGAGCCGGGACATCCACCGTGCATGTGATGATGTATCGGAGGAGTTTGTGCAGCAGTTTTCATTTCTATAGTCTTTTTAACAAGTTCTTCATCGTAGGCATCTGCTTCACGTTCCTCAATAGTAATTGCATTTGTAGGACATTCGGGTAGGCAGTTTCCAAGACCATCGCAGTAGCTGTCGGATATAAGCTTTGCTTTACCATTTTCCATAACAAGTGCACCTTCGTGACATGCTGTTACACATAACCCGCATCCATTACATTTATCTTCATCTATTCTGATAATATTTCTTTTCATAATAAAGTCTCCTTAATATATTTTATTTGTTTGATTTGTCGTTTAAATGATTATGTACTGATTATAAGGTATAATAATATTTAAATCGGTATCTGTGGATACAAAAACTGGAGGACACTATGCAAGTAAGCGAGGCTGAATTCAAAAAAATAACAGGAGTTCTTCTCAATTGTGAACTGTTTGAGAACTTTGACAGTAAACAAATAATATCAATACTTGAGTGCTTTAACCCTAAGCTTTACAGCTATTACAAGGGCGATTATATTGTAATGTCAGGGGATAGGTATCACGGGCTGGGGATAATTGTTGAAGGTAACGGCGTTGTAACTAAGGAAAATGCCGCAGGTAACCGTGTAATGATGAATCTTATTAAACCGGGAAGTATCTTTGGAGAAGTTATTGCATTTTCGGGAACAGAAAAATGGCCTTCAAACGTTCAGGCTCAGACAAATTGCAGGGTTATGTTTATTGAAAATGAAATGATATTAAATCAATGTAGTGATGCCTGCAGTCACCATTCACAGCTTATAAAGAACCTCTTGAAAAGTGTATCCACAAGGGCAATTATGCTTAACAGAAGAGTAGAGTACCTTTCCATGAAAGGTATTCACTCAAAAATTGCATGTTTTTTGCTTGAGCACATGGAAAGGGCAGGCAGCAATACCTTCAGGCTTCCCTTAAACAGAAACGAAATGGCCGAGTTTTTGAATATATCAAGACCTTCCATGTCCAGAGAGATGGGAATAATGAGGGATATGGGTATTATTGAATTTCAAAAGGAAGCTGTTAAGATAATGGATGCGGCAAAATTAAAAGGTATGGTTGAAGAATAATTTATATATGGAAAATATTGAATAAATAATATTAATATGATATCATTTTGATATTATATTAATATTTTATTTTTGTTATTCTTTAGGGAGGTTAATAACTATGAAAGAGATTGATGGAAAGACCACTTCAGGTGGTAAAATACTTCTGGCATCATTTTTTCTCCTTATTCTGAGTGTAGCAATTTTCGGGGTAGGGGTGTACAAAGGAGCCGATGTGATAATTGTACTGGGACTTGTATTATTCACGGTATTTATATTTATACTTCCGGGATTTTTTACTATTCAGCCTAATCAAGCTATGGTTTTGATTCTTTTCGGAAAGTATACCGGAACTATAAAAAAGGAAGGCTGGCACTGGGCTAACCCTTTCTATTCAAAGAAAAAGATTTCATTAAGATCAAGAAATATAAACGGTGAAAAAATAAAGGTTAACGATGAAATGGGTAATCCTATTGAAATAGCAGCAGTAATTGTGTGGAGAGTTGAAAATACCGCCGAGGCTATATTTGATGTGGATAATTATGTGGACTATGTAAATGTTCAGAGCGAGTCTGCTTTGAGACATTTGGCAGGAATGTATCCATATGATAATACTGAAGATAGTCATACAATTTCACTGAGAGGAAGTGCGGACGAGGTAGCGGATGCACTTAAAAATGAACTTCAACAAAGGCTGGGTAAAGCAGGTGTAATTGTTGAGGAAGCAAGACTGTCTCATTTGGCATATGCACCGGAAATTGCTGCAGCGATGCTTCAAAGACAGCAGGCGGCTGCTATAATTGCAGCAAGACAGAAAATAGTTGAAGGTGCTGTCGGGATGGTTCAGATGGCACTCAACAAACTCAGTGAAAATGAAATAGTAGAACTTGACGAAGAAAGAAAGGCTGCAATGGTAAGCAACTTATTGGTGGTATTATGCGGTGAGAGAAATACGCAGCCGGTTATAAACACTGGAACCTTGCATAACTAAAAAAAGGTGATGGTATTATGGCGGAAAAAAAGACACTTTTACTTAGACTGAGTCCCAAAATGTGGGAAGAAATATCGAAGTGGGCTGATGATGAATTTCGGTCTGTAAACGGTCAAATAGAGTATCTGATCAGTGAAGCACTTCGTAAACGCAATAAATCGGCACATAAAACTGATTCCGGCAAGGAAGCTGCAGATGATTAATTAAAAATAGAAAAGACCCGGCAAAAAAATGCTGGGTCTTTTTACATTTCTTAATAAATAGTTAAAATTTTTATGCTATAATGTAGATTATATTGCAGCAAAATAATAACAATATATTTATGAAAGGGCGTTGCAATTGAACAAAGGCATAAAAATAGGTATTTGTGGGGGAACCTTTGATCCTGTACATCTAGGGCATCTGGCAGTTGCCGAGTTGGTTAGATGCGAATTTGGACTTGATAAGATATTATTTATACCGTCAGGAAAGCCGCCTCACAAAGACATTGATTCAGTAACTGAACCTATTCATAGATTAAAAATGGTACAGTGTGCAGTCAGTACCAATCCAGGATTTGAAGCGGTTTCTATTGAGGTTGAACGACTGGGATACACGTATACGGTTGATACATTGAACCAACTGCATGAACTCTATCCTGAGGGAACAGAGTTTTACTATATAATTGGTGCAGATGTGGTAATGGATCTACTAAAATGGAAAAATGCAGAGGAAGTTTTTAAACTAACAAGGTTTATAGCACTAATGCGGCCCGGATTCCAAGATGAAGAATTTAAGACCCGAATAAATTATTTAAAGAGTAAGTATGGAGTAGAAATTTCAGGCTTTGAAGCACCGCTTATTGAAATTTCATCTACCTTTATAAGAGATAGAATAAAAAACGGAAAATCTGTTAAATATTTTATAACTGAGTCTGTTGAGAGGTATATAAAGGAAAATAAACTGTATAATTAAGAGGATGCAAAATGAATTTTAGTGAAATGGATATACTGCTGAAAAAGTCCCTTAAACCGGGCAGGTACATTCATTCTGTTAATACTATGAAAGTCGCTGCAGAATTGGCTGAACATTATGGTGAGGATGTAGAAAAAGTTAAAGTGGCGGGACTTTTGCATGATTGTGCAAAGAACCTGGAAGACAACGAAACAAAGCGGTATTGTTTAGAAAATCACATAGAACTCAGCCCTGTAGAGGAAAACCAGTTATTCCTGATGCATGGAGCAGTAGGCGCTGTGTTGGCAAGGCAAAAGTATGGTGTTGAAGATCCGGTGGTGCTAAATGCTATCAAGTACCATACTACCGGATTTGCGGGAATGAGTACAATGGATAAAATAATATTTCTGGCCGATTACATTGAGCCGGGAAGAACTCATGGTGATGTAAAAGAAGCACGGAGCTTTGCATTTGTAGATTTGGATCGTGCTTTGATAAGTGCTTTCAATAGTGTTATAAAATACGTTATTAGCCAGAATGGCTTAATTCATCCATTTACTATTGAGGCTAGAAACTGTATATTATTAATGACACAAAAAACCTAGGAAAAGTGATTTTGGAGATATAAAATGGGGAAATTTACGAAATTTGTATTTTACGCAGTAGGAACAT
>JAEZIU010000286.1 GCA_023436485.1 Bacillota bacterium
TACCCCGAACTTAGCTTTAAGTTTGCTGACAATAACATCCAGATGTTGTTCTCCTACACCTGATATAAGGGTTTGATGGGTTTCCGTGTTAATTGAGACTTTGAAGGTAGGATCTTCGTCTTGTAGTTTATGTAAACCAGAGCTGATTTTTTCCTCGTCTCCTTTAGCTTTTGGCTCTACTGCCATAGAAATAGCAGGGTCCGGAAAAACTATCTTATCCAGTATGACCTTGTTTGCCTGATCACAAAGAGTATCGTTGGTATTTGTTCCTGCCAGTTTTGCAACTCCGCCTATATCACCCGCTATAAGTTTATCTGTGGGAATTTGCTTTTTACCCCTCATAACGAAAATCTGGCCGATTTTTTCCGTCCGCTCTGTTGTGGAATTAAAAACAGAGGAATCTGCCTTCAAAGTTCCTGAATAAACTCTGAACATGGAGATTTTACCTACAAAGGGGTCAGCGATGGTTTTGAATACCAGTGCGGAAAGAGGTGCGGCAGGATCAGGCTTTATTTCAACAAATTCATCCTTTCCTGCTTTTTGAGCCTTGACTTTTACTGCTTCCGGAGATGGCATAAAAGCAACAATGGCATCCATCAGCTCCTTGACTCCCAGGTTTTGGTAAGCAGACCCACAAAATACAGGTGTTATTGTCCCATCGGCTATACCTGCCTTTATACCCTTTTGCAGTTCCTCAGCCGTAAACTCCTCCCCACTAAAAAACTTTTCCATAAGCTCTTCGTCAGTTTCAGCTATTAATTCATTAAGTGAGTTTTTTATTTGAGAAATTCTATCTGTTAAATCCGAAGGAATATCTGTATCTGTAACTTTGTCCTTCTGGAATTTTTTCGCAGTCATATTGATTATGTCTACATAACCGACATATTTATCATCCTCATGGATGGGAAGTTGGAATGGTATAACGCTGTTTCCGAAAGTGTCCAGCATTTTATCGTAGGCAGCATTGAAATTGGCGTTCTCTTCGTCCATCTTATTAATAAAGAACATTCTGGCCGCACCCGTTCCCTTGGCGTAATCCCATGATTTTTCAGTTCCCACGGATACACCGCTTTTTGCAGAAACTACAATTAACGCACCTTCTGCAGCCCGTATGCCCTGCATTACCTCTCCTACAAAGTCGAAATATCCGGGAGTGTCAATTACATTGATTTTATGATCCACCCATTCACAAGGTGTCATAGAAGTGCTAATAGATATTTTTCTTCTAATTTCTTCGGGATCATAGTCAGACGTTGTAGTCCCGTCAGCAACTTTCCCAAATCTGTCCAATACACCGGTATTGAACATCATAGCCTCTGCCAGAGTAGTTTTTCCTCCCCCACCATGTGCTAAGAGGCATATGTTCCGTAGTTTTTGCACGGAATAGTCCTTCATAATCATTCCCCCTTATTTTTACAATTATTTCACACCTGTATAATAAACCGAGTTTCCCTGCGGAAAAACGTTATCCGGGTCATACATACCGGCTTTATAGCCCGTTCTCATTTGTATAGAACCTCAATACAAAAAGTAAAGTGAAACAGAATAAAAGGGTTTATATAAATTATATTTATTATTATCTATTCTATGTCAGTACAAATTTACCTTTTTAATAATATAAATTTTTTTAAATCTTGTAGCTTATAGCTGTTTATAATTTTTTAATCATGCTATATAATATAGGTTAATATAGTAATCACGAAAAATGATTGATTATATGAAAAGGGCTTAGGGCCCTTGTGTGATATGGTAGAACGGTGTTTTTTGATTTTAAAAACGTAAAACGGTAGAAAGGTGTTGAATTTTAATGATTATTGTAATGAATCCAAAGTCAAATCAAATGCAAATTGATGATGTCATCAATGTCCTAAAAAATTCGGGGTTGGGAGTACATGTATCGCAGGGTACTGAGAGAACTATTATCGGTATAATCGGTGATAAGACAGTTCTCCGTGATATCCCGCTTGAAATTATGCCGGGGGTTGAAAAACTTGTGCCCATCGTGGAATCCTTCAAGCTGGCTGGAAAAACATTTCAACCCGAGCCAAGTGTTGTGGATGTAAATGGCGTGAAAATAGGCGGTAAGGAATTGGTTCTTATGGCTGGTCCCTGTGCCGTAGAAAGCCGGGAACAGATAATTGAAGCCGCAAAGGCTGTTAAAAGGTCCGGTGCGCAATTCTTAAGAGGTGGAGCTTTTAAGCCAAGAACCTCTCCATATGCTTTTCAGGGTCTTGAAGAAGAAGGACTAAAACTCCTCAAAGAAGCAAAGGACGCAACAGGCTTGCAGATAATCACAGAAGTAACCAGCGATAAGGCAGTTGAGTTGTGTATACCATATGTGGATATGTTTCAGGTAGGAGCACGTAATGTACAGAACTTCCAGCTTTTGAAGGAAATAGGAAAATCTATGAAACCGGTACTTCTGAAAAGAGGTTCTGCAACCACTATTGACGAATGGCTTAATGCTGCAGAATATATAATGAGTGAAGGCAATTACAATGTAGTACTGTGTGAAAGAGGTATCAGAACCTTTGAAACAGCTACAAGAAATACACTGGATTTAAGTGCTGTTCCCGTAGTTAAAAATATGAGTCATTTGCCCATAATTGTTGACCCCAGCCATGCTGCGGGAAAGTCCAAATATGTCATTCCTCTATCCAGAGCCGCTATTGCAGCAGGTGCTGACGGCCTTATAGTTGAAGTACACCCTAACCCAATGTGTGCACTCTCTGATGCAGCCCAGCAGCTGAAGCCATCGGAATTTGATTTGCTTTGTAAAGATATTAGCAAGCTGGCGCCTATCCTTGAGAGAGAGTTCAACTATGGATGTTAAAAGTATATCAGTTATCGGCCTCGGACTCATTGGTGGTTCATTAGCCAAAGCGTTCAGGCACGAGTTTACGGATTTAAAAATATATGCAGTTGATAATTGTACTGAGTCACTCAGCTTAGCTGAAAGAGATGGAGTATTAAACAAGGGCTTTACAAATTGCTGTGAGGAAATATGGAATTCCGATATTGTATTTATCTGCACCCCGGTGAGTAAAACAATAGAATATGTAAATGAATTATCCCCTAAAATCAAAAAAGGCTGCATCTTAACTGATGTAGCCAGTACCAAGGGAGAATTGTTCACTTACATAGATGGGCTTGAAAACCCTCCGCTTTTTGTTGGAGGACACCCTATGGCAGGAACAGAAAAATCCGGCTATCCAAGTTCATTAGCCCATATGTTTGAAAATGCCTACTATGTTTTGACGCCCACAAAGGGTTCCAAAGACGATGCCATCAGTACGCTAGAACGATTGCTGAGAAAAATAGGAGCAATACCTATAGTGGTTTCCTCCATGGAACATGATACAGTAACAGGGTGCATAAGCCACGTGCCTCATATCATAGCTTCGGCATTGGTGGCCCTTGCCAAAAACAATGAAAACAGTCATGGCCTTGTAAAGCTGCTTGCAGCAGGAGGTTTTAAGGATATTACCAGAATTGCATCTTCAAATCCTTCCATGTGGGAGGACGTGGTTATAAGCAACGGGCCTGTTGTTGTAAAGCTTTTGGAGGACTATAGGCTTATCGTTGACCGTATGATAGACAATATCAAATCAGGTGAAAATAAGGAAATATACAGTTTTTTTGAAAATGCAAAAACCTTTAGAGATGGATTTTCCAACACTGCTACAGGCCTGCTACCCAATAATTTTGAGCTGATTGTAGATGTTACCGACGAGCCGGGGATTATTGGAAAAATAGCAACTCTGCTTGGCAGCAGCGGAATCAATATTAAAAATATAAATGTATCCAACAGTCGCGAATATGAACAGGGATGCCTTAAAATCACCCTATCTGATCAGGCAAATACAGATAAAGCCTTTGAAACTCTAAAAGCCTCTTCATACATGGTATTCAGAAAAGATTAGCTCACAATATATTAAAAGCCGGCTTAATTAAAAGCCGGCTTTCTTATTCTTCTCTTTTATACTTCTCATTAAGCTTATATCCTAATACCATCAGGCTATCGCTTAAGTGAACATTCTCCACTACTACATCATAAGGAATTTTTAAATCCATTGGTGAGAAGTTCCACAATCCCTTTACACCCAACCGAGCAACTCTGTCGGCAACGGTGGCTGTCTCCCTGTACGGAACACAAAGCATTGCAATATCGACGGGGTTATGTAGAATAAACTCCTCAAGTAAATCAAGATTCATAACCTCAAGATTTTTGAGTTTTTTACCTAATACGTCGGGATTAACATCAAAAATTCCGATTACTTTGAATCCTCTTTTTATAAAATTCTCATAATTGGATAATGCCTGTCCCATATTTCCGGCACCAATTATAATACAGTAAAAAGTCTTGTTAATACCCAATATATTACCTATCTCATTATATAAAGACTCAACATTGTATCCATACCCCTGCTGTCCGAAACCGCCGAAGCAATTTAAGTCCTGTCTTATCTGGGAAGCAGTTATTCCCATACGGCTACTTAGCTCTTTAGAAGACACTCTTTTAATACCAAGTTCAAGTAAGTAATTCAAGTATCGATGATAACGGGGAAGTCTTTTTATTACAGCCATGGAAATTTTCTTTGAAGCCATTAAAATCTTCACCTCATAATTATTAGTGTTCGTATTATATCATCTTTGTTATTTTATTGTCAATATAAAGCCTCTACTGAGAAATGCTACATTTCTCAGTTTTAGTTTAACTCGATATTCATGTTTTATACATTTTTATATACTTGTAGATTATAGAAAATAGGTTAGTGTCATACTGTTAATTGTGATAAAATAGTACTTGTGTCATTTACAAAAGATTTTTAAAGGAGAAATTTTAATGAAGGTTTTGCACTTAATTGGCGGAGGGGATGTTGGCGGTGCTAAAGTACACGTCCTGTCACTTGTAAAGGAACTTACTTCCCATATAGATGTTACTCTTCTTAGTCTAAGACCTGGGGCCTTTGCAGATGAAGCCCGTGCAATGGGAATAAACGTAGAAGTTATAAAGTCCTCTAATATAATTACAGATATACGCAACGCAATACAGTTTGTAAAAAAGAATAACTTTGATATTATTCATTCACATGGTGCCAAGGCAAATATTTTTGCCTACGCTATTAAAAAAGCCTGCCATATACCGGTAATAACAACAATGCACAGCGACTATAAACTTGATTATCTCCAGAGTCTGCCTAAAAGGCTTTCTATAGGGTTATTCAATTCAAAGGTACTTCACAGTCTGGATTATTATATTGTCGTTACCTCTGCCTTCAGAAAAATGCTTATAGACAGAGGCTTTGACACAAATTCAATATATACAATTCTTAACGGAATAGATTTTGATAAAAAGCTAAATGATTATTCAAGGGAAGAATTTGCTTTAAAATACGGAATTCAATTAGATGAAAACGATATACTTGTAGGAATAGCCGCAAGATTGACTCCTGTTAAGGGCATAAGTACTCTTCTGGAAGCAGCAAAGCTTGTAGTTGACAAAAATCCCAATGTAAAATTTCTTATAGGTGGAGACGGAGAAGATTATAAGTCACTCACCACACGGTGCCATCAGTTGGGGTTGGATAACAATGTATTCTTCCTGGGTTGGCTAAAGGACCCCTACGAATTAATGAGTATCATTGACATAAGTGTACTAACCTCTATAAGCGAGGGTTTTCCATATTCCATTTTAGAGGGTGCCTTTTTTTCCAAGGCCACTGTCAGCAGCAGAGTGGGGGGAATACCAGACCTTATTGATTCCTCGGTAAACGGTTACCTTTTTGAACCCCTTGATTATAATACACTTGCGAAATATCTGCTTGAGTTGTCTTTAGACCATGGAAAACGAAAAGAATTCGGTAAAAGAATTTATGAAAAGGCCTATAAGAATTTCTCGCTGAATGCCATGTGCAAAACCCAGCTTGAAATATATTCAAATATACAAAATGATGTTTTAAACAAAGCCAAAGGTAAAAAGTATGATGTAATAGTATCCGGATACTATGGCTTTGGTAATATCGGGGATGATGCAATGCTTAGGTCAATTGTAGACAATCTGCAAGAACAAAAACCCGGTATATCCATACTCGCACTCTCAAGAAATCCTGTGGAAACTGCCCGTAACTACGGTGTAAGTGCCATAAACAGGAAGAATATATTCAAGGTTTATTCATCTATGAAGAAGGCCAAGCTTTTTGTATACGGCGGAGGTAACATAATTCAGGATAGTACAAGCTCCCGTTCCCTTATGTTTTACCTTGGAACTGCATGGCTTGCCAAAAAGCTAAAACTTAAAATAATGTTCTATGCCAACGGAATCGGTCCCATAAATAAATCCGCTAATGCCGAACATTCCCGTAAGATATTGAATATGGCTGATGTTATTACCGTAAGAGAGAGGTTTTCATACAACGAACTTAAAAAAATGGGTATTACGGGGCCTAAAATTGCATTAACCGCCGATGCTGCGTTTGCTGTTAATATTAACCCCGATGAACTTAATGACAGACATAATTTTTCAGGGTTGTCCCTTGATAAAAAATATGCGGGTTTCTCAGTAAGAAGATGTCCCGGCTTTGAAGAACAACAGCATGTGAAATATGAACAGACTATTGCAGAAGCCGCAGATTATGTTTTTAATAAATATGGGCTGATACCTGTATTCATTCCAATGGAATACAATGTTGACATATTTACTATTAAAAACATAATTGCAAAAATGAAAACTAAAAACTTTATTATAAGCAATAACCGCACTGTTCCGGAGACATTTTCCGTGATACATAAAATGGATATCATGGTGTCAATGAGGCTTCATGCTTTGATTTTTGCGGCATATTTAAAAGTCCCGTTCATCGGAATCAGTTATCAGCCAAAGGTTGACGGGTTTTTGGAGTATATTAATCAGCCATCTGCCGGAAATGTTAAAGAAATCACTTTTGAACGTTTACGCTCAAAAATTGATAATGTCATGCAAAATCGTGAACCGATTAAGGCTGTGTTGGAAAACTCTGTGGAGAATCTGATACGTAAAGCACGTGAGAACTCACACTACGCAATTGAATTAATTTCTGAATAAAAAGATATTGAAAAAGGGTCTGTCGAAACAGTTTTTATGTTTTAACACCCGTACTCCCGTATAAAATTATATCAATGATTGCTTCTAAGATATTTGCAAGAGTTTGTAGCGGCTCATCTTGGGGTATTTTACCGTCGCTCACATTCATCGTCCATGATTCATGGTCTCGCTAAAACCTACATCGTGATAGGTTTTCCGGTAAAATATCCTTGCTTCGCCGATAAACATCTGCAAATATCTTCAACCAAGCTTCCATTGATATAATTTATACTCTAAGTAGTGGTTAAGAAAGATGTAATTAATTCTCCACAAACCCGTTTTTTATGCTTCCAGCTGCTCTGTGACCTCCGACCAAACTTCATACAATTCTTCCAGCTTACTCTGTGCCTGATGTTGTTCTTCGCTCAACTCTATAAGTTTCTGATGATCGGTAGCAAACCTGACCATCTCTTCTTCTATTTCCTTCAAACGTGCTTCCGTTTTTTCTATTGCCTTTTCAGTGTCGGAAAGCTGCTTCTCAAGCTTTCGTATCCTGCTGCGTTCCTCCTTGGTAGCCATATGGCTTTGTTTGGCCTCTGAAATTACAGGTTGTTCTTTGCTTACCATTGCAGGATTCTTTTTGTAGTGTTCGGTAAAATAAGTATAGTTACCGAAGCAGTCTACTACCGGAGTTGTCCCTATATCAATAATCCTGGTGGCCAGTTTGTCTATAAAGTATCTGTCATGGGAAACAACCAAAAGAGTTCCTTCATAGCTACTTAGGGCATCCTCAAGAATTTCCCTTGAATTTATATCCAGATGGTTTGTAGGCTCATCAAGGATTATAAAATTGGCAACTGAGAAAATCAGCTTGAGCATTGCAACCCTGCTCTTTTCACCGCCGCTGAGAACAGATATTTTTTTAAATACGTCTTCCCCGGTAAACAGGAAAGCACCCAGTGCTGTTCTGACTTCCGACTGAATAAGCTTCTGGTCTACGCTCCACACCTCATCGAGAACAGTATTGTTTTCGTTCAAGTCAGACATTTCCTGATCGTAGTAACCAAGGTTGACCTTTGTTCCATAATTGTAACTGCCAGAGGTTGCCTGAAGCCTTCCCGCCAGTATCTTTAATAGTGTTGATTTTCCGCAGCCGTTAGGCCCGAGCAAAAACACCTTTTCAGCTTTTTTTATTTTAAAGCTTACGTTTTTGAATAGCTCTTTATTGTCAAATGATTTTGAAACGGCCTCTACATCCAGAACATCATTGCCACTGGCAAGTGTCTGCCTAAATTTTATCTTGATTGTAGAAGGCAGGTCGGTTGGCTTTTCTATCTTTTCCATCCTATCCAGTGCCTTCTGACGGCTTTCGGCAGCAATAATATTTCTCTCCCTGTTCCACCTTCTCTGCTGCTCTATATAGGCTTCCTGGCGGGCTATTTCCTTCTGCTGCTGTATATAGTGCTTTTCTTGTATTTCACGGTTTATTGCCTTTTGTTGAACATAGTTTGAATAATTACAGTTGTAAACTGTGCTTGTACAGTTTTCCATTTCAATTGTTCGGCTGGTTACGGAATCCAGAAAATAACGGTCATGGGATATTATGAAAAGACACTTTTTGTAGCTTTTAAGATAATCCTCCAGCCACTCTACCGCCGCTATGTCCAGATGGTTTGTAGGTTCGTCCAACATAAGTATGTCCGGTTCCTCCAGCAATACCTTTGCCAGTGCAAGCCTTGTTTTCTGACCTCCGCTTAAAATGCTTATCTTACAGTCAAACTCATGTTCTTCAAAGCCAAGTCCTCGCAGCACACCCCTAATACGGCTATTGTACTCGAATCCTCCAAGATATGAAAAACGTTCAGTCAATCTACTGTATTCCTTCATAAGTGATTCCAATTTTACCTGTTCCGTGGTATAGCTTATTTCCTTTTCAACTCTGTTGATTGACATTTCCATTTCAACCAATTCCCTGAAAACATCTCTAAGTTCATCCCACAGTGTATTTTCGGAGTTTAATGCGGAGTTCTGCTTTAAATAGCTCACATTAAGATCTTTTGAAATAAATATTTCTCCGTTTTCCTGCTGCAGTTCCCCGATTATAAGCTTGAACAAAGTAGACTTACCGGCGCCGTTGACTCCGACCAGCCCTACCTTGTCATTTTCCTGCAGACTAAAGGAAACATTATTTAAAATGGTTTCTGTACCATATGAAAAATCAACATTATTACAGTTTAGTACTATCACCGTAGCTCTCCATTTGCAAGTATTTTGTATTACTCAGTTTTTATTCATTATAACAAACTATACCCCTATAAGGATAGTCTTTTTAATATGAGCCTTTACAGCAAAAAAGCCGGGTCATGTTATTAATAACACAATCCCGGCATATATCGGGTAAATATTTAGAATTTATAAAGAAGTGCACCCATCGTATATCCGGAACCCACGGAACAGAGTATGGCATATGAGCCTTCAACTATTTTATTGGTCTTTTTTGCTTCATTAAGTGCAAGTATTGGGCTTGTTGGGCCCGTGTAGCCGTATTTATTTCCTACATAAATTATTCTCTCTTCCAACACATTAAGCTTTTCTATAGTAGCCATAATATCGGCTTTGGAAAACTGAGAGAATAAATAAAGTCCTACATCGTCCGGTGTGAGGCTGTTCTTATTCAGAAGATTATGTATCAGTGTACACCAGTTATCGGACAAGAAACTAAAATCAAACTGATTCCATTCCATCATTTTCATTCTTGTATCGACAGAATTATCAGTAATTCTTGAAAAACCACATGCCGGATTTTTTATCGTCCAGTTATAGCTACAATCCGTATAAAATCCTGAGTCAATTACCCCACTCTTGTTACTATCGGGAATTTTTTGCAGTATTACAGCTGCTGATGCATCTGCCGTTGTAGGATATACAACTATGTCGTCTTCTCTTGCAAACGGGGTTATCATGCAGCTTGAAACCAATAACACATTATTTATATCTTTATTCTTAATATACGAGTCTATTATATCTAATGCTGAAATCATACTTATGCAGTTAGAATTCATATCAAATACAATATTAGCCCGTGAGTTAAGTTTACTGCTTATCATCAGCGCGTTTGACGGTGACACATATTCCGGAAAATCAGATGCAAATACTATCATATCAATATCATCGATATCAATATTTGCATCGGCAATTGCCTTTTTTGATGCTTCCAACGCCATTGTTACAGAATTTTCACTTCCGAATTTTTTAGCTTTAAACCTCCTTTCCCTACCTAGATGTTTTAATAAGGGCCTTGGGTCCTTATTCATTTTTTTAAAGTGTTCGACAAAATATTTATTGTCGATTTCATTTTTGGGGTGATAAGTGCCCACTCCCATAATTTTAAGATTGCTAAACATCAGAATTCCTCCCATATTTTATATTTTTTTATATTTTTTTGTATTTTGCGTCATTTATTTACTTAAT
The DNA here is from genome assembly GCA_023436485.1 of Bacillota bacterium. GTDB lineage: Bacteria > Bacillota > Clostridia > Acetivibrionales > DSM-1351 > Ruminiclostridium. The sequence goes on from JAEZIU010000286.1 coordinate 10,535, forward strand.
TATATAATAACTGACATTTTTTCAAAAATCAATACGTTTTAACATATTTTACAGAAAATGTAACAATTATGTTGAACTATGTTAATTGAAAGGATATAATATTAACTATAATTTTTATTTTAGCCTTACCGCACTAAATCTTTCTGCTTTATGTTTTTCAACTTTGTCAACTTTGGTTTGGGGGTAGATTAATGAATATTCTTAGTCGTTTGGTAGAAGAACAGCTGCACCAGAAAAATAAGATTGTGTTGCTGTGTTTGCTTGCTTCAATTTCATTAAGAGTGGCGGTGGATTCAGTTTTTAAAATGCCTCTTAATGATATCTTGGTTCTAGCTATTGTAGGATATGCTTTATGTGCAATTGGCGCTGTGTTCTCATTTAAAAAATTATTTCCAAAGGCAATTATGTATTACTTTACACTTACTATGGGAACCATCAGTTTTATCATGATCAGCAATAATCCAAGTCTTACTACATACCTTACAGTTTTTCTTGCCATTGTCATTGTCAGCCTTTACAGCGACATACGCCCCGTAATTGTTTGTTCAATCATAGGTTGTTTCCTGACTACCTATTCCTTCTATAACTTTAAGACGGAAATATTCGCCAAAAACACATTTATTGATATGCTATTTTTTAATATGTACATATTTGTATCAGCTTTTGTTCTATTTTTCCTGAGTTATCTTACAAAGAAATTATATGTTCAACTGGAGAATACTGCGGTAACCGCAATTTCATCCAAAGAGAAGGCCGAAGGCCTTTTTAACGAGATAAAGGCTGCAAGCCAGAGTCTTGCCAGGATAAGTTCAGACATAAAAGACAGTATAATTTCTACTCAGGAAATATCAGATGGCATTGGGCAGGCTATCACTATCGTAGCTGAAGAAGCACAAGTGGAAGTAACGAGTATCCATAAAATAAAAGAGTTGTTTGAAACCGGTAAGAACAAAATGGTTGTCTCCATGGAAGCGTCAAATGACATGGATTCTGCAGTGAAGATTGCTGTATCCAACATTGAGAGTGGCAGTGATTATGTAGATAATTTATCCAAAGAAATGAAAGAAGCATTAGATACAATGACTTTAGTAGAAAAGCTTGCTACCGACTTAATCGGAAAAAACAAAATTATAAATAATATATTAACTTCTGTTAATAATATTTCAAAGCAAACAAATCTACTATCGTTAAATGCTTCAATAGAGGCAGCCAGAGCAGGAGATGCCGGTAAAGGTTTTTCAATTGTTGCTCAGGATGTAAGGAAATTGGCTGAAGAGTCAAATATTCTGACACACCAGATAGAAAGTATATTGAAGGAAATGGAAGAAAATGCATTGCATGTCTCGAAAGAGATTGTTAAGGAAAAGAATTACATTGATAACAGTAACTCTATTACTGAGGCAACAAAAGATATCTTTAATAAGATTAAAGATGAAATCCACTGCATAGAAGAAAAAACCAATCATATTAAAGAAACTTCGTCAAATTTGTACCAATCCTTTGAATTAACTGATGATGAAGTAAATGCAATTAGTGATAATACTGAGAAAAATGCTGCTACAGCTGAAGAAGTTACGGCATGTATTAGCGAACAGAATAGCCGTATGAATATTATTGAAGAAAACTATATAAAGCTCAATGCCCTCATAGATGAACTGAATAATTTTAATGGCTAAAAAATCAGCAAAGCAAAGAAATAAATGCCGGATTTATGATATAAGTAAATCCGGCATTTATATTTCAAATTATTTAAATATATTTTAGTCAGAACTATCGGAACTGCCCTGGTTTTTCTGGATATCCTTAACGCCTTTCTTGTAATAGCTGTCTATTCCCACCTTTATTGCAGATGCCAGCTTATTCTGATATTCCTCCGTAGCAAGCTTCTTTTCCTCGTCTACATTAGAAAGGAATCCACATTCAACCACAACTGTAGTTGTTTTCAGGTCTTTCAGAATCATTATGGGGTCCTTTTTTACAAGAGCAACCCTGTCATTGGCGTTGTCTACGTTAAGCCTGATTGCGTTTTGAATTTCATCTGCCAGCTTTTTGCTGGAATCGGATTTTGGCGGAAAGAACACCTGGGCTCCGTGGTACTGGGCCTGTGGGAATTTATTAAGATGAACGCTTACTACCAAATCTGCGCCGGAATCATCCATAATTCCCTTCCGTCTGGTCAAATCCTCTCTTCTTTTCTGGATTATGTTGTTATTCTCCGTAGTATAAACCAAACGGTCCGAATCCCTTGTCAGGATAACCTTATAATTATCCTTTTCCATCATACTCTTTAACAGCATAATTATATTAAGGTTTACATCCTTTTCCTTTAATCCGGAATAATTGCTTACTGCCCCCGGGTCTTCTCCTCCGTGTCCTGCATCAAGTATAACTGTTCTTACGGCAGGTGCAGCACCTTCTCCGGGAGCCGGATTAACATCAGCTGTTACAGGCTTGGAATAATTAACTGTCAATCCGATGCTTAATACTGTTATAGACATAAGTAATAATAAAACAACAAACAATATATTCTTTTTGCTTATTAATACAATCATGGGTATCCTTCCTTAATCATTTTTGAGTATCTTATTACTATGGA